>JBBQDF010000101.1:0-8450 GCA_038319475.1 Thermoanaerobaculia bacterium | reverse complement strand
GGCGGCGTTCTATCGGGGGACCTCTTTCGAGCGGCGGCGGACCCGCGCGCGACGGGCCGTCGCCTGGCGGGCCGCCCTGAAAGCTCGGTTCGCCGACGTCGTGCGGGCGGCCTGCCGCGTCGAGGCGCGCGCGCCGGCGCGGGCCCGTTCCTGTCTACGCGCGGGGCGAAACGACCAGGACGACGGCGGTGCCGGGCAGCATCGGCGGGCGGGGGTTCGGCCGCTCGGAAGTCGCCGCGGGAGGTGGACCGAAGCGCGCGGTGACGAGATAGACCTTGTGGGTCGTGGGATCGAGGGCGAGGGTGCGGGCGCCTCGCTGCGTTGAGACGTTCTGAACCACGCGGAACGATTCGGGGGAGTCCTCGTGCACGACGGTCAGGGTTCCGTCGCCGTTGGAAGCATAGGCGAGCCCGGTCGCGGGATCAAAGGCGGTTCCGTCCACACCATCTCCGATCGGCAGGGATGCCACGATCCGGCCGCTCGAAGCGTCGACGACCATCATCAGTCTGTTGTGGCAGCCGACGAAGAGCCGCCCGTGCGCGGCGTCCAGAGCGAGGCCGGTCGGCTCGTCGCAGGGCGACAGCGACCAGCGGGCGATGACCGCGAGACTCCGAGAGTCGAAAACAGCCAGAGTGTTCGTGTCTTCGATGTTGACGAAGATGCGTCCTTTTCCGTCGGCCGCCGGCCCCTCGGGTTTTCCTCCGAGCGGAACGGTTCCTTCGATCGCGAGAGTCTTCGCGTTGATCGCGGTGGCGCTCTTTCCCCTGCCGTTGAACGTGAACACCCGCCCGCTCGAGCGGTCGTAGAGGATCGCGTCCGGGTTCTCCCCTGTTCCCTTCACCTCTCCCACGGTCGCGAGACTGGACGGCGAGAAAACGGTGACGGACGAAGCGCGCCCGTTGCTCGTGAAGGCTCGGTCGAGCTCCGGGGCGACGGCGATTCCGTGAACGCCCGGAGTCGGCGCGATCTCCCCTACGACCCTTCGGGTGTCCGGATCGATGACCAGCACGCGATCGCTCCGCGAGACGTAGAGCCGGTGGGAAGGAGCGTCGAACGTCAGGTAGTCCCAGCCCGTGTCTCCGGGCATCGGGATCTCGGCCTCGAGCGCGTAGCCGGAAACGGCGGCGGACGCTTCCGGGGTCTTCTCCGGGCGCCGCGCCGTCGCGGCGGGGGCCGGCGGACGCGAAGCGCATGAAAGGGCCAGGGCCGGAAGGATGCACGCGAAGCCGAGGTGAAGTTGAAGGTGAGTTCGCATCGCCGCATGTTACCAACGAGGCGCGATGTCCGCGGACGGACGATACCCGCGCAAGGACGGTCTCCACCAACCCCCCCCGGACAACATCGACGGCGGGGAGGGCGTTCATGTTTGAGCCCGCTCCCCGGGCACATTCCCCCCAAGTTTGACCTGCTCAGGGCTCGAGGGTGAACCCCGCGTCCTCGAGCGCCGCGCGGGCGGCTTCCG
The DNA here is from genome assembly GCA_038319475.1 of Thermoanaerobaculia bacterium. Classification (GTDB taxonomy): domain Bacteria; phylum Acidobacteriota; class Thermoanaerobaculia; order UBA5066; family Gp7-AA6; genus JALYUA01. The sequence continues at coordinate 6,988 of JBBQDF010000101.1, read as the reverse complement.
CATCGGCGCCGCGAACCAGCAGGTAGTCGGTGTCGTAGGTCGAGAGGACGAAGATCGACAGGCCGGCGCGGGCGAGCGGCGCCGAAAAGGCGGCGAGAACCCCGGTGACGGTGAAAGGAATCGGACCTTCCAGGCGCAGCGCGCGCCAGCCCGGCTCGCAGAGTGCCCCCTCCGGAACGTCACTCTCCTCGCACACCAGAGACAGCTCGCCGTCCGTCCGCGTCACCGAATAGAGCGGGCTCTGTTTGCGACAGAGGGGGACTGGAGAATCCGCCGGGAACCGGCAGACGGCGAAGGCTCCCGGTAGCCAGGCGAGCTTCTTCCACGCGGAGTCCGGGGAGTCGTCCCGCCGGTCCTGAAAAAAAGCTCCTTCGTCGCTCTCCGTCACCGCCCCCGAGGCGCATCCCGCGTGGTCTCGACCTGGAGGCGGTGGTACTCCGAGAGCGCGCGGCGCACGATGCGGCGCAGGTTGCGGAGGCGTCGTTGCGCCCGCTCGCGCTCGCGGTCTGCCAGTCTCGAGCGGCGGTAATACAGGACTTCGCGCCATAGCGTGTCGACGGCTTTTCGCCAGCGCTCCTGCGCGAGGCCGGTCTGCAGCTCGATCGCGGGTGTCAGAAAACCTCCGCGGAAATGTTAGCAGCTTCTCCACCGCGAAATGTCCCCTCCGTGCGAAGAGACTCAGACGCGCGGGAGGAATTCGGCGGCAAACCTGAGGTCCGCCACGAACAATTGCCTTTCGCGACGGCGGGCCGCCTCGTCCGGGGCTCGCAGGATGGAAGAGGGGTGGACGGTCGCGATGACGTGAGGGGCGAGTGGAGAAGGGATGAGCGCGCCGCGGGCCTTCGTCACCCGGAAGGTCCGGCCGAGGAGCGCCTGCGCGGCCGTCGCGCCGAGACAGACCAGGACGTCCGGCCGCACGACGGCGAGCTCCGCATCGAGCCATGGGCGGCACGCGGCGATCTCGACCGCGTTCGGCTTCTGGTGAATGCGTCTCCTGCCCCGGGGCTCCCATTTGAAGTGTTTGACCGCGTTGGTGACATACGCGAGCTTCCGGTCGATGCCGGCTTCCTCCAGAGCCTCGTCGAGGATCTGTCCCGCGGGCCCGACGAACGGCCGGCCTTCCAGGTCTTCACGGTCGCCGGGCTGCTCGCCGACCAGAACGAGCCGCGCCGAGCGGCCGCCTTCGCCGAATACCGTCCGGGTGCCGCGCCGCCAGAGGTCGCACGCGCGGCATCCCGCCGCAACGTCCCGCAGCTTCGTGAGCGTGGGCCGCGGAGGGATCAGCGGCGCGGCGGATTCGAGCGTGCCTCTGGCCACGGGCCCGATCGAAGCACGAGATGCGCCAATGGCGTCGCCCTCTGCTACCCTCGATCCACTCCCCCGATGGATCCCCGCTCCGCGTTCGGCAGCGACGTCGCCGAGCCGTTCCCCGACGGTTCGGTCGCCTTAACGTGCGCGGTCTCCAAAGGATGGACCGGTCAGGCGCGCGGGTCTAAGACTCGCGCCGAGCACCCGGGGACGGCGGTCGAGTGGCACGGCGCCGTCTACGAAGTCGTCGAAGCAAGCCCGCTCGCCACGGGAGGCGTGCGGTACCGTCTGGCCGCCTGGCAAGACCGCCACGCGATCCGCACGATCGAGAGCTATGACGCGGCGAGCGAGGCGGCGCGCGGGACGGAGCGCCTCCGCCGGAGCGATTCCGAGCGGGAGCGGCGTCTGGCCATTCTGTTTTCGCCGCTGATCGGGCACCTGCCCGGGCCCGTCCAGAACCGGCTCGAATCGGAGATCGGCGCGCCGGCGGTCGCGATGACCGTGGTCTCGGCTCTCCCGATCTTCGTCATCGGGATCCTGGGGCTCCTGTCTCACGTCGTCGCCGTCTTCGGGGCGACTCCGTTCCCGCTTGCGCCCCCGATTCTGCTTTCCATCTTTTTCGCGGCCGAATCCGCCGTGCGCATCGGCAGCGGCTGGGTCGCGGGGAATCCGATGGGCTCGGTGGCCGGAACGCTGCTCTACCGCGGGGTCCTGGCTCTTCGCGGCCGGCGACCGGCGCGCGTCCCCGAAGACGGCGCCTCGAAGTCGGGTCTGACCGACCAGGACTTTTTCCGGTTGATGGAGCCGGCGCTCTCGTTCCTCCCCCGATCCGACCAGCAGAGCCTCGAGCGGCGTTTCGACTTTGCCTGGGCAAAATGGGGGCGCATCACCGCGGCTCTCCTCTTCTCGGTGGGGGCGCTCAACCTCGTGGCGTCTCTCGCCGCCTTCGCCGGCGACATGGCGGCCGCGGGGGACGTGGTGTGGATCCTCGCCGGAACGGCGCTCTGTGTCGAACAGGCGCTCCGGTGGCGCGACTTCGCCCGCGGCCGGCCGCGCGGCAGCGTCCTCGGAGTGGCGGTGCGGCCGTTCGCGGCGCGCCTCCTGCGCGCGCCCGAACGGGCGCGTCCCTCTCCCGCCGGGCCGTCGGCGTGACGAAGGACGGAGGCCATGCAGCGCCGATCGACTCCGGGCAAGGATCCTGCAAAGCCGATTCCCCGCAGGAGGCCACCATGCCGCGAAGCACCGGGATTGCCCTCATGCCGCGAAGCACCGGGATTGCCCTGCTCTGCCTCTGCCTCGCTCTGCTCTGCGCGCGCGCCGCCTACGCAGACGAGCCGCCAAAGCCGCCGCCCGTCTGGTCCGGCAAGGCGGAGGCCTCTTACGTCGCCACGTCGGGCAACTCCGACGCGAAGACGCTCGGCGCCGCCGGCGAAGTTCTCTATGCGCCGGGGCTCTGGAACTACAAGGCCTCCCTCGCGTTGATCCGCAGCGAGAGCGAAGGCACCGAGACAGCACGGACGTTCGACGGACTGCTGCGCGCCGCGCGCAAGCTGAGCCCGCGGCTGGAGGTGTACGGGCTCGGCACCTATCGGCAAAACCGTTTCGCCGGGATCGACTCGCAATGGGCAGGGGAAGCCGGCGCCGCCTGGCAGTTTCTCGCCGCCGATCCTCATTCTTTGAAGGTCGAAGGCGGCCTCGGGTACACGAGCGAGCGTCGCATACTGCCGGCTTTTTCCGGGAGGCAGACCCGCGACTTCGCGACGGCGCGGCTCGGCCTCGACTACCGGTGGAAGCTGTCGAAGACCAGCGAGTTTCCGAGGAGGCCTCGTTCATCGAGGACCTGAACGACTCGAAAGACTGGCGCTTCGCGAACAAGGTCTCGCTCGGCGCGGGCGTCACGACCGTACTCTCGGTGAAGCTCTCCTACGCGTGGCTCACGTTGAACGAACCGGTGCCCGGCAAGAAGAAGACGGACACGATCACCTCGGCAGCGCTGGTGGCGAAGTTCTAGCGGCCGGTCCGCCGCGCGGGATCAGCTCTTCGCTCCCGTCAGGGCGCCTTCCCGGAGGTCGATCGCGTTTTCCGGGAGGGCGCTCTCGTCGATCGTGTCCTCGGCTCCGCCGACCAGTCTGCGGATCGGCCGCGCAAAGAGGAGCAGAATCACGCCGGCGACGCCGGTGACTTTGGCCACCGCGCCGAAGAGCTCGGACACGCCCATCCCCTCGAAGCCGCCCGCGGCGAGCCCGGCGATGAGGTTGCCGAGCGCCGTTCCCATGAACCACGTTCCCATCAGCTGCCCGGAGAGCTTCTTGGGGGCGAGCTTGGTGACGCTCGACAGGCCGACGGGCGAGAGGCACAGCTCCCCGAACGTGTGGAGAAGGTAGGTCATGATCATCCACAGCATGCTGACTTTCACGCCGCCGACCGCGTACGACGCGCCGATGGCGAGAACGATGAATCCCCCCGCGAGGAACAGCAGCCCGACGCCCATCTTCGCGGCGGTCGAGGGCTGACGGCGGCCGAGCCTGACCCAGAGCGCGCCGAAGACCGGCGCGAGAGCGATCAGGAAAATCGAGTTGACCGACTGAAACCAGGACGTCGGGATGGTCGTCCCGAAGAGGTCGCGGTTCATGAGCCGGTCGCTGAACAGGTTGAGCGACGAGCCGGCCTGCTCGAATCCCGCCCAGAAGAGGACCGCCGCCATGAAGAAGACGAAGATCACCGCGATGCGCTTCTTCTCCGCCGTCGTGATCTTCGCGAAGAGAAGGATGGACGAGAAATAAAGGATGGCGAGCCCGAGCATGAAGTAGCCCGTGCCCTTCGCGACGCCGTAGAGGTTCATGTGCGCCACGCCCGCGATCTGGAGCGCGGCGACGGCGGCGATGACGCCGAACACGACGGCGATCCCGATCGCGAGGCTGCGGCGCGCGCTGCGGTCGGCGATCGGGGTCGTCTCCTCGGCGCGCCGCAGTCCCGCTTTCCCCAGGTACTTCGCGCCGAAGCGGTACTGGATGAGGCCGAGCACCATGCCGATCCCGGCGGCGGAGAAGCCGAGGTGCCAGTTGACTCTCTCGCCGAGGTAGCCGCAGACGAGCGGCCCGACGAGCGCGCCGATGTTGATGCCCGAATAGAAGACGGAAAATCCCGCGTCCCGGCGCGCGCTGCCGGCCGGATAGAGGTCTCCGACCATCGCGCTGACGTTCGGTTTCAACAGGCCCGTCCCGAGGACGATCAGGAGGAGGCCGCCGTAAAAGGTGGGAACGGAGGGGATCGCCATGCAGAAGTGGCCCGCGGCGATGATGCAGCCGCCCAGAAATACGGCGTTGCGCTGGCCGAGGATCCGGTCGGCGATCCAGCCCCCCGGCAGTGCCATCAGGTACACGAAGCCCGTGTAGAGCCCGTAAATCGCGGCCGCCGACCTGTCCGTCAGGCCGAAGCCGCCCGTCTTGACCGAGGCGACCAGGAACAGGATCAGCAGACCGCGCATGCCGTAGTAGCTGAATCGCTCCCACATCTCCGTGAAGAAGAGCGTCGAAAGGCCCCGCGGGTGGCCGAGCCACTGCTTCTCGGAAGCCGGGACGGTTTGAGTTGCCATGCGGATCAGGCTACACCAGCGCCGGCGGGATTCGCGCCGCTCCCGCGACGCAGGGCTCTCCTCCCCCCCGGCGCGGCGCGGCGCTCCGCGAGGCCCGAGCTCGCGGCCCGGCGGAACCCGTCCTGTAGAGTCCGGCGATGCCGAGCCCGGCCTTTCTCGGGCCGATTTCGCTCATCCTGCTGGCGGCTCTGGCCGCGGCGTGGCTCGTCCAGCGCGTCCGCCAGCCGCCCCTCGTGGGGTTCCTCGCGGCCGGCGTGCTCGTTGGTCCCTACGGGCTCGGGCTCGTTGCCGACGTGCGGGTTGTCGAAACGCTGGCGGAGGTCGGCGTCGTGCTCCTGCTCTTCACCGTCGGGCTCGACCTCTCGTTGTCGAGCGTGCGCCGCCTCGGGCGCATCGTGGCAATCGCCGGGCCCGTCCAGTTCTTCGGCGTCATCGCGGTCGCCGCGCTCCTGACGCGCTGGCGCGGAGACTCTCCCGCGCGCGGGATTCTGTTCGGATTCCTCGTCGTGACCTGTACCACGGTCATCCTGCTGAAGCTCCTGATGGATCGAGGCGAGACGGACTCTCCGCACGGGCGGTTCCTCGTCGGGATCAACGTGTTCGGAGACCTGATGGTCGTGCCGATGATGCTGCTGGTCGCGCCGCTTTCCTCCCGCGGGCACGTGGACACCGGGGCGCTCGCCCTCGCGCTCGCCAAGGCCGCCGTGACCGTCGCGCTCATCGCGTTCGCGGCGCGGCAGATCGTGCCGCGCCTGCTCGCCGCGATGGTCCGAACGCGCCAGAAGGAGCTCTTCACGCTCGCCGTGCTCCTGCTCGTCTTCGGGACCGCGCTCGGGACGTCCGCCGCGGGGTTGTCGCTCGCCCTCGGCGCTTTTCTCGCCGGGCTCGTCGTTTCGGAATCCGAGTTCGGGCACCAGGCAGTGGCCGACATTGCGCCGTTTCGCGACGCCTGCAGCGCGCTCTTCTTCGTTTCCGTCGGGATGCTTTTCAACCCGCGGGTTCTCCTGACGAATCCTCTGGCCGTGCTCTTCGTTCTCGCCTTCGTTCTGGTCGTGAAGGCGGCGTTCGGCGCTCTCCCGGTGCTGCTCCTCGGGTACGGCCCCCGGGTCGCGCTCGTGGTGGGAATCTCGCTGGCCCAGATCGGCGAGTTCTCGTTCGTGCTCCTGTCGGCGGCGCATCTGGCGGGCGGCATAGACGCCGCCGAGTACCAGGCGATTCTCGCGGCGGCGATCGCGTCGATGATCGCGACCCCGTTCCTCTTCGAGGCGAGTCATCGGGTCGCCTTCAACCTCGCGGGTGGCGAGCGCGGAAGGCCGGGCGCGGCGCTGACGGCGCCGGGCCGCGCGCCCGCGGAAGGGCACGTCGTGATCCTGGGATTCGGGCACACCGGCGAGACGCTCGCGCGGGTCCTCGAACGGTCGAAGATTCCGTTCCAGATTCTGGAGTTAAACCCCGAGCGGGTGGCGCGTGCCCGCGGCAAAGGGCTCGCGATCGAATACGGAGACGCCGCGAACGACCGCGTTCTGCGCCACTGCGGCATCGAAAGAGCCCGCGCGGCGCTGGTGCTCCTGTCCGACCCGCGTGCCACGCGGCGGGCCGTCCGCCTCTGCCGGACTCTCGCGCCGCGCGTCTTCCTCATCGCGCGCACCCGGTACCTGACGGAAATCCCGGAGCTCGTCGCGCTCGGGGCCGACGAGGTCGTGGCGGAGGAGTTCGAGACCTCGCTCGAGATCTCGGGCCGGACGCTCCGGCACCTGGGATTCCCGGTGCCCTGGGTCGAGGCGGAGAATACGGAGATCCGCCGGGAGCGCCACGAGCGATTCCGGGGTTTCGACGCGCCCGAGTAGCGGTTAATTCGCGGGAAAGGCGGCTTCGAGGCTCTCCCGGACCATGCGGCCCGTCCGGCGGATGTCCGCTTCCGTGTGAGCGGTCGAGAGAAACCACGCCTCGAACTGCGCGGGAGGCAGAAAAATCCCGCGCTCGCGCATGGCGTGGAAGAACACGGCATAGCGCGCCGTGTCGCTCCGCTTTGCCGACGCAAAGTCGTGAATCTCTCCCGGCGCGAAGAACAGGGTCGAGAGTGAC
>JBBQDF010000100.1:0-8458 GCA_038319475.1 Thermoanaerobaculia bacterium | reverse complement strand
AGGCGCGCGGCAACTTGTCGTTGACCGCCAGCGCCCGGTCGAGCCGCTCGAGCGCGCCGGCGGCGTTCTGCGCCTTGAGCAGGGCGATCCCCATGTTCTGGTAGGCGAGGGCATTGGTCGGATGCGAGGCCACGACCTTTTCGAAGACCGCGAGGGCGTCGCCCGTTCGCCCCAGGTCGGAGAGCGCGATGCCGATGGTGTTCTGGGTGTCGGGATCGTTGCTGTCCTTCACGGGAGCGAGCACCTCGAGCGCGTCGGCGGGACGGCCCGCCTCGCACAGGATGAGCGCCAGCTTCCCGCGCATGTCTTCCGACGCGAGGCCTCTGTCGAGGGCATCCCGCAGGACCCGCGCGGCGTCCGCGTCGCGGCCCTGGAGCTGCAGGAGATACGACGTGAACTCGTAGCCGACGGACATCGTGGGCCTCTCCGCCAGCACACTTCGCGCGAGGGCGAGCGCGGAGGCATCGTCCCCGTTCTGGTGCAGGTCGACGACCCGATGGATCTTCTCGTCGAGACCGATCAACGTCTTCGGATCGTCCTTCGCCGTGAATGCACCTTTGTGAGCGGAGGAGCCGGAGATATACCCGAGGGACCTCAAGCGGCGGGCTTCCTCGGCGCCCGCCGACCGAGGCGCCGCGCCGGCGCCCGGCGGAAGGAGCGCCTTCAACTTCCGCAGGAGGTCCAGCCGCACCAATGCGAGGTTGCGCCGCTCCTCCGGGTCCGCCTTCAGGTCGTAGAGCTCCGGGATGGGGAGGTCGACGAATTTCCACTGCCCCGAGATCACCCCGGTCAGCGGGGCCCAGCCGCGGTTCAAGGAGGCCGAGAGCGACTCGAAATAGGTGACGGAAGGAGGTTCTACCGCGAGGAGCGACTGGCCGGGCAGATCCGCGGGAAGAGGCGCGTTTGCGAGCTCGAGCACGGTCGGCAGGACATCGACGTGCCGGGCCGTCCGCGCGTCGCGGCCGGGGGGGACCCGTCCGGGCGACCACACGACCAACGGGACCCGCAGAGTCGCCTCGTACGCGAAGAGGCCGTGGGTCCGCTCTCCATGATCTCCCAGGGCCTCGCCGTGGTCCGCCGTCAGGACGACGAGCGTCGAGTTTCTCCCCCTGCCCCGCACTTCCTCCAACAGCGGCGCAAGCGCGGCGTCCGTCGCGGCCACCTCGCCGGAGTAGGGGTCGCCCGGATACCTCTCGGCAAACGGCGGGGGCGGCCGGTACGGCGCGTGCGGGTCGTAGAGATGGACCCAGAGGAACCGCCGGCGCCCCTCCTTTTTGCGCCACCAATCGAGCGCGAGCGAGATGACCTCCGTCCCCGGACGCTCCGGGACCTCGAAGTCGTAGGCCGAGCTGCCGGGCGGATATCGGTCGTCGTAGAGGTCGAAACCGCGGTTCAGGCCGTAGCGCGAATCGAGCGGAAACGCGCCGACGAAGGCGGCCGTCGCGAACCCTGAGGCCGAGAGAAGCGTCGCCATCGTCGGGAAGCGCGGGTCCAGACGGTAGCCCGCATTCTCGCGGACGCCGTGCTGGTAAGGGAAGAGGCCCGTCAGGATGTTCGTGTGGGAAGCGAGCGTGACCACGTTCGAAGCGTGCGCCGACTCGAAGACGCGGCCTTCAGACGCCAGCCGGTCGATGTTGGGAGTCTCGACGCGGCGATTACCGTAGCAGCGCAGCGCGTCCGCCCGCAGCGTGTCGATCGTCACCAGAACGACGTCGGAGAGAGGCGCGGCGCGGCCGCCAGCGGGCGGATGGCCGGGGCGCTTGCGCACGAAAATGAAAGCCGCTCCTCCTGCCAGGAGCAGCACGGTCAGCGCGATCGAAGCGCGCCGGACCGCCGATGATCGTTTCATCTGAGGGCTTGGAGCATCTCCTTGACTTCCTTGCTCTCCGGACCGTTCGGAGCGAGCTCGAGGTATTTCAGAAAATCGGCCTTCGCTTCCGCGTTCTTCTTCTTCGCCTGCATGCTCGCCAGCCCGCGGTAATAGTAACCCTCGGCGGAGCTGGGATCGATCTCGATCGCCCGCGTCATGTACGCGCGCGCGTCGTCCGGCCGCTTCTGGTTCATGAAGATGATCCCGAGATTCGTGTACACCGCAGGGTCCTTGATCGAGCCCGGAGGCAGGGCGTCGATCATCGTCTTGCCCTCATCGGTCTTGCCTTCTTCGATCAGGAGGTTGGCGAGAAGCAGCCGGGACTCGGTGTCCGCGGGATCGAGCTGCGCGACTTTTCGCAGCGTCTCTTCCGTCTTGGCCTTGTTTCCTTCACCGTGGTACGTCTGCGCGATCCCTTTCCACAGCGCGGCGTTGTCGGGCACCATGGCGAGCGCTTTCTCGTACTCGGCGCGAGCCGGCGCGTACTTCTTCTCCCCCAGGAGCCTGTTGCCTTCAACGACCGCCGCCTTCACCTCGGCGCCGAGGTCCGGCTGTGCCTGGGACTGGACCGCGGCCGCGGGCGCCGCCTTCTGGATCTGGATCTGCATCGGAGGCACACGGCTGCCCTCCGAGATCATCACGGAGAGTCTCCTCGAGTCGTAACCCTTCGCCGTCACGTCGACGTTCCACGCGCCTCCGGCCAGCCCGGCCACCGACCAGTAGCCCTTCGGGTTGGTCTTCGTGGAAGGTCCGCCGCCTTTCGGCCGCGTCAGGACGACCGTCGCGTCGCCGACCGGCTGCCCATCGGGGCTTTTCACGAACCCGGCGAGCGCGCCGGTTCCCCTCCAGTCCTGCGCGGATAGCGCTATTGCCCCGAGCAGCGCGAAAGTGACCAGCGATGAGAGACGGCGAGGACGCATCCGTGCCTCCAAAAAAGAAAAGCCCCGGCGGGCGTCGAGCCCGCCGGGGAGAAGTCTAATACGAAGCTAGAACGAAATCCGTGCGCCCGCGCGAACGACGCGGGGGCTCTGGATCTGCGTGATCCGGTTGTATGCCGAGTTCCGGGTGACCGTCGAGCACCCGCCCGCGGAGCACGTCCCGACGAGACCCTGCCGCTGCAGGACCGTGCCGGCGTTGGCGACGTTGAAGACGTCGATCGACAGGCTCACCTGGAGCGGTCGGACCTCGAGAACCTTCTCCAGCCGCAGGTCCAGGTTGTAGACGTTCTCGTTGCGCTGAGAGTCGAGCGGCTGCGCGAGGACGCTGACCGTCCCGTTGCCGTCGCCCGTGTTGATGCGGACCCACTGGAGCAGCGGGTAGCCCTGGCGGCCGAAGAAGTTCCCCCCGAAGTTGAACCCTAACGGAAGCTGGTAGAGCCCCGAGACGTTGAAGTTCCACTTCGAGTTGATGAAGACGTTGCCAAACGCGCCACTGCCCGTCCCCGAGGGGGAAACCATGATGTCGCTCCCGCCCGTGGGGCAGGCGGCGCCAAAGGTTCCGTCCAGGATGTTCGTCGGGTTCACGCAGGCGCCCGGTCCCGCCTTCTGCTTCCAGTCCTGGTAGCCGACGTTGCCGCGGAGCATCCACCGGTTGGAAAGGCGCTTCTGGAACGTCAGCTCGACGCCGTCGTATGTCGTGTCGTAGTCCGGCCGGTTCTCTCGAATCTGGGCTGCCGGCCGGCTGATGCCGGGAGCGAGCGAGTAGATCGGCACGCTGAAGCTGCTGCCGTTGGCGAGGGTGCCGGTGATCATGCCGTTGGACGGGCACCTCGAGCGGATCGCCGTAGTACAGAGCACGAAGCTCGAAGCAGAGATTCCCACGCGCGGGACCGACGCGGCTCCGCCGAACCAGATCGAATCGGTGTACTTGCGGTGGGTGTACGCCGCGCCGACGACGAACTCCGGCAGGAGCTCGTAATCGATGCCGGCGACGACTTCGTCCGTCTTGCCCGCCTTGAGATTCCGGTCCACGACGTTCGGAGACGTCGGAGAGGCCGGATTGTTCGGGTCGAACCCGTAAGACGTGATCAGGCGGGTCAGATCGAGCTCGTTGCGGGTGACCTGCCGGTCTTTGTTCGCGTCGTTCCAGTAGTAGTAGACGCCGGCGATCGCGTTGGCGTTGTTGAAGAAGATCGGACCGATCCCGAGCTGGTCGGCAAACCGCGCGTAGCTGGCCTTGAGAAGCGCCTTGTGAGCGGATCCCAGGGCGTATGTCACTCCGACGCGCGGCTCCCAGTTTTTCCACTTGAATCTCTCCGGCTCGTCGCTTCCCGCGACCGCGGGGAGAAGATCCGGAACGATGGGATTGGCGGGTGAGGTCCCCGCCTGGTTGAAGCCCGACTGGACATCGTAGCGGACGCCCGCGTTGATCGTCAGGTTTCCAAAAGTGATCGTGTCGCCGGCATACGCGTTGTAATACTGGAGGGCCCCCGCGAAGCCAGCCGGGCGGGTCAGCACGGCCGCGTCAATCCCCGGCCCCCCGTAGTTCAATTGCCCGTAGTTGCCGTTGCCCGGCCACGCCGTGACCGAAGTCACACCGGCCTTCCGGTAGGAGAAGCCGTACTTCAGCTCATGCCCCGCGTTGCCGGTGTTGAAGAAGAAGGAGCCGGCGGCCTGGGCATTGTGAAGCGGCCTCTGCGTCAGATAAGCATAGTAGCCGTTGCTCCAGATCCCCGTGCTCGTGTCCTGGAAGACGTTGTTGACGTCGCGGCCGGAGCCGCCGATCAGCTGGAAGCCCCCGCGGAAATACGAATAGGAGGCGGTCATGAAGAGCTTCGAGGAGAAGACCTCAGAGAGCTCGACTTTGCTCAGCGCGGACGGAAGTCCGTTGAAGCCTCCCTGGTTCCACGCTTCGGCAGCCGTCGGGCGCGTCAGGCTCGCGTTGCGGCCGATCTTGATCTTCTCCCCCTGCGTGTAGTTGGCGGTCGCGGCCGTCGAGTCCGTGATCTGAAAATTCAACTTCGCGCTCGCGTCCTCGAGAGTCGTCTTGTCGGTGGCTCCCGTGCTCGTGATCAGATCGACCTGGTTGCGGCCGTAGGCCCCCCAGGCCCAGATACGGTCTCTCCAGAGCGGTCCGCCGACCTCGATCCCGTAGTCCTGCACGGTGTCGATTCTCGGCGGGATGTTGCTCCCGGCGGGTTGCGCGAGGAACTCGCTCGAAGCGTTCCTCGACTGCCACTTCTTGCGCGTCAGGAAGTCGCGGGCGGAGCCATGGATCTCATTGGTACCCCGCTTGGTGACGAGGTTCAACTGGACCCCGGGCGTCATCGCGGTGATGTCCGAGCCCCCGGTCGTCGCGTTGATCTCCTCGAACGTGTCGAAGTCGTAATAGGTCCCCGTAGAGCCGGTCGCGGCCATGTCGGTGATGTTGACGCCGTCCAAGTTCCAGACGCCCTGGTTCGAGAGCGCCCCCTTGCTGACATAGGCGGACTGCTGCCCGCTCTGGTCGCCGCCGATGTTCAGGCGGTCGGTCAGCACTCCGGGAACCGTCTGCAGGACGACCCACGGGTCGCGGGCGGTCGGGATCGACTTCAACTCCACCTGGGTCACGTTCGCGCCGGTCGAGACCTTGCGCGGGTCGAGGATCGAGGCCTCCCCACGGACCGTCACGGCGGCCTCGACCGCCGAGAGCTTCAGCGCCGCGGTCGTCTCGGTGTTCCTTCCGACGGACACCTGGACGTCCGACTTGGTCACCTTGGAAAAGCCTTGCAGCTCGTAGGTGACCGTGTAGTTGCCGGGGGAGAGATTCAGGAACCGGTACTCGCCGCGCGAATCGGTCGTCGCCACTTTCGGCGCGCCGATCCCCGAGGCGGTCACGGTGACGCCGGGGAGCCGGCCCCCCGACTCGTCGGTCACGTTCCCCAACAGGTTTCCGGTGAGCTGCTGCGCGCAGAGCGAGCCGCTCAGTCCGAGAAACGCGACTGCCCCGAGCGCCAGGGCGAGCCCCGCGGTTGCCTTCCAGCGATTCTGACGAATGAACATCGTGCGCTTCCTCGCTTTTCTTATGTCCCCGAAGGGATGTTTACGCGAAACAAGAAACCTTTCGGAAAGGGCTGCGGGGGGTGGCCGTTTGGTGCACCCCCCCTGTTTCCAAAATTCATTTTGGGCAAGTCAGATGCGAAATTTATTCCAAGTCGTGTCAAAGGTTCTCGACTTCCTCGGGCGCGCGTAAGACACGAAGTCCCAGTAACTTGTCGATACCCAGGGAATCGCCTCGAAAGGCGCAGACTTGCAAAAGATTCACGAAACCGTCTCCGACTCCAAATTTCTGAATTTACCTCCGATCCCGAACGGCCCGAAAATCCGATGCTAGTATTCGCCGAATGGCGCTCGACCGCGAATCCCGCCTCCGACGGATCGACGCGCTCACCTCCCGTCTCCCTTCCCTGGGCGCCGACGCGGCGTTCGCGACCCCGTCTTCGAACCTCTTCTACCTGAGTGGCATCGACTTCCACCGCAGCGAGAGGCTCACGGCGCTGTTCGTCTTCCGGGACCGCGATCCCGTCGTGATCTGCCCGGCCTTCGAGGCCGCCCGGCTGCGCGGCATGTCCGCGGTGTCGGACATCCGGACGTGGGAGGAGACGGAGGACCCGTTTGCGATCGCATCGTCCTTCTTCCCGGCGGGCGCGGGAACGCTCGCGGTGGAGCCTTCGACGGCATTCGACGACGTCGAGCGCCTCCTGCGGGCATGCTCCGGATGGAAAGCGGTGTCCGCGGCCCCGGTGTTCGGTGCGCTGAGGATGGTCAAGACCCCCGAGGAGATCGATCTGATTCGCCGCGCGATCGCGACGGCGGTTCCCCGTTTCGCCGAGGCCTTCGCCTCACTCGCCGTCGGCTCCGTCGAGGCGGACGTCTCCCGCCGGTTCGGCGGCGAGAACGTCGTGCAGTTTGGGCCCTCGTCAGCGCTTCCTCATGGCGCGTCCGGTCCGCGCCGTCTCGCGAAGGGCGACGCGGTGCTGATCGATGCGTGGGACCGGCCGGCGGGCTATTTCTACGACATCACCCGTTCGACCTTTTTCGGAGAGCCGACCGAGGAATACCGCCGGGTCTGGTCCGTCGTCCTCGAAGCGCAGTCGGCCGCCATCGACCGGGCGGCTCCGGGAGTGGCCTGCTCGGAAGTCGACGAAGCGGCGCGCGCCGTGATCGATCGCGCGGGTTACGGCGAGTACTTCACGCATCGGTTGGGCCACGGCCTCGGAATCGACGTCCACGAGCCGCCCTACATGGTGGGCCACGACCAGACGATCTTGGAGCCCGGGATGACGTTCACCTCCGAGCCCGGGATCTATCTCCTCGGCCGCTTCGGCGTCCGGATCGAGGACGACATTCTCGTCACCGAGCGCGGAGCCGAAAGCCTTTCTCCCCGCGTCTCGCGCCTCGACGCCATCCCGGCTTGACACCGCGGCCGGCCGCCGCGGCGCTCGCACTCCTCTTCGTAACCGCGGCCGCTCATGCCGCCGACCTTTCTCCTCCGGAGATCGAGGAGGCGTCGGAAGTCGCCCGGCGCGCGGCATTCGACGTCCTTCGAAGCCCCCCCGCGCGGCTCTTCGGCGAGGCCCTCGACGTCGACGGCATCCTTCCGCGGCGCCTCGGCGCCGCGGGCTGGAACAGCCTGACGGAACGGCAGCGCGAGGAGCTTCGGGCGGCCGTGCGCGAGCGCTTCCTGAAAACGCTCACCGCCCCTCGATCGAGCGCCACGGATATTCCCTGGTCGGCGATCCTTCCCGCCGGCGATCACGTGGACGCGTTTTTCGGGTTGCGGTACGACGATCGGCTCTTAAAGACGCGATGGGTCCTCAAGCGCACCCGAGGCGGGTGGCACATCGAAGACATCGTCCTGACCGAGCCCGGAGTGTCGCTCGCCACGACCGCCGCCGAGTCACTCGGACGCCAGCCGGTTCAGCGCCGCACCCGGGGGCAGGAAATCTGGTCAAACGCCGCACCGCGCCTGGGCGCCATCGCGGTCGTCGCGCTTCTCTGCCTCGCGCTTCGATTTCGCGTGCCCGGGCGGAGGCGTGCTCTCCTCTATCTGACGGCGAGTGCTCCGGTGGCTCTTTTCGCCATCGACGGCGCGCTCGCCGTTCATCGGGCGACCTCCGAACCCTACGTGCTCGGCGTGCCGCCGGCGTCCGAGCGGTGGCGCCAGGAAGAGCAGCTCGCCTCCGCGGCGGAGCGCGACAACCGTTTCGAAGAGGCTCGCGATCACTGGAGCCAGGCCCTCGCCGCGGGCGGTCCGGCCGGGCCGATCGAGTACGAGATCGGCATGGCGGCGCGGCGACGGGGCGAGCCCGACCGCGCAAAGGCCGCGTTCCTCCGGGCTCTGGGCGAGGTCAGGCCCGCCCCGGGAGCCGCGAAAGAGCTGGCGGCGCTGTCTGTCGAAGGAGGACGCTTCGACGAAGCGGAGCCGCTCCTGCGCCGTTACCTCGCCCTGGCCGGGCCCGACCCCGACACCCTCACGCTGCTCGCGGTCGTCCAGACGAACCTCGGCCGCTCGGCCGACGCGCTTCGGTCGATCGCCGACGCCCGCGCTCTCTTCACCGGCGAGGGCTGGCGCGGAGAAGAGCTCGAGGCGCAGGTCAGAGCCCGCGCC
>JBBQDF010000099.1:0-8522 GCA_038319475.1 Thermoanaerobaculia bacterium | reverse complement strand
GTAGCTCAATGGCAGAGCACCCGGCTGTTAACCGGGGGGTTGTAGGTTCAAATCCTACCTGAGGAGCCAAATTCCCTAGCGTTTCCCGTCTTTTTGGTCCGATTGTCCGGGATTTGTCCGGGATCGGGATTCCGAGTCTCGCCCGTCGGCGAGGTTCGTTTGCTCGACGGAAATATGTAGAAGCATCGCCGGCCCGTGGACGGCACTCTGGGCGAGAGCTGCGAGCCCATTCCTGGGATTGGCCGGGAGTTCTCGTCCGTCTGCGATTCGCTCTTCGCTGTTTCGAGTCGCTTTCTAGATAGTTCCCGAGTTGCCTCAGAGCGTTACCGCTGTCCTCAAGATCTTGAATCAAGTATCGCCGAAAAGTGTCCCGGGTTTTGTGTCCTGAGATTCCCATCGCATAGCGCTCCGGGACCCCCGCGTGAGTGAGACTTCGGATCGCCGAGCGGCGGAGGTCATAAACGCGAATGTCCGGCGCTCCCGCTTTCTCGCAGGCTTTTCTCCAGAGAGCATAAAAGCTGTTTGGCAGTCCGCCGTTGGTCGTTCTAAACGGTTTTCCGTTCCAATGGAAGATGTACTCGCAGCCGAGGCGACGAGCCGCGACTCTTCGCTTGAGGATTGAGACGAGCGGGCCAACAACCGGCAGTTGGCGTGACTCTCCGATCTTCGCGCTGTCCGAGAAGAGGGTGATGACGGGCGGATTCCCGTTCTCGTAACCCGCCCACGTGAGTGAGCCGATCTCCGAGTTCCGCATCTCGGTGATCCAGAAAAACTCGAGCCAATCGCGAAAGTCCGAGTCCGATATCGCCCTAACGACGCGTTCGAAATCCGCTGGCGAGAGAAAATCACGTCGCGCGTTCTCGTCCTTCCCAAGGAGTATTCCGATTTGGGGCACCGTTAAAACTCTTCCATCGGCTTGTGCTAGCCGAAAGGCTCGTACTAACCCGATCTCGCGATCTACGGTCGCGTTCGCCGCCCCTTCCGATAACTGTGCCTGTTGATATTCCCTGAGGCGTGGGGGAGTGAGCCTTGATGCCGGTACTCCTCCAAAATGCCTTCGCGGGTGTCGAAGCTGCGTCTCGGCGGTCCTCAACGACTTCCTCTGGTTGAGGCGCATGAAGGCGAGCAAGCTGTCCGCCAACTGGTCGAACGTGGTTCGCCGCTGCTGCGGCGTAATGAAGACGCCTTCGCCAACCATCTGGTTGTCGACCGTCCGTCGCCTCTCCTTTAAGAGGCGCTCGGCATCGCGTCGTTTGTCGCTGCTGGACGATTCTCGGATAGAGGGCAAGCCCGGAATCGGACCCGCGTACTCGATCCAAAAAATCGGTCCGCGTCGGAAAATGCGGCCGTCTCCTTTCATCGAAATCATCTCCCTTCTGCCCATCTACCGCGGAGCAGGCCGAGCTTGTGTTTGGAAAACTGGGGTCGTGAGCGTGGCGGATTTACGAGGGCGGTTTTGAGACCGTACTGGTCGTGACGGATCCAATCCGGAGTCTTTCCAAGGTAGGCCGCCGCCTCCTTTGTGTTGAAGATCTGATCCGGCGGAAGCGCCGGGGGCGAAGCGAGAAGCAGCCGGCGAGATTCACACATCGACTCGGCGCGGCGCAGTTCCGCGAGAGCGTCGTGACGCTCCTCCTCCCGTAGCCCTGAGGATGGCTTCCCGGGTCGGGCCTAAGAGAAGACGGAAGTTTGAGGCGGCCGAGTCGGGGTCGAAGCGGGAAGCGGAATCGGCGCGAAATCCTGGCAGCCCTCAGGGAAGAAAACCTGACCCGCTGCGTTCCTCCGCTCGACGACGATGAAGTCCGCCACGCAGCCAAGATGGCATCCAAGTACGAGCCGGGAGTAGCTGAATTCAAGGAGACAGACCTCTCGAACGCGCGTCGCTTCGCCTCCCAGAATTCCGAGGTTGTTCGCTGTGTGCATGACCTCAAAAAGTGGTTTATCTGGACAGGTGCGGCTTGGCAGCCGGATCCCGACGGTGAAGCGATCCGGCTTGCGAAAGCTGTCGTCGAAAGCCTGCACCTGACCGCCTGAAAATAGAGCCATCGCGCCCCATTTTGAAAGGGTCTTAACTAGACCACTACCGAGCGCGCGGGCGACGGCGATACCGCCACGACTACCCTACTCGGAAAAGAGTCGCTGAAAGTTGGGCACCGCGTTTTCGTCATTCGGGTCCGCCACCAGGACTTCGGCCTTGTAGTCTGGAAGGCCGGGCGAATTCCAATCCTCGGACAGCAAGACGCCGACGTTCCTGCTGGCATCATCGGCCCCCGGATCAAGGTTCTCGCCGTGCAGGTTCTCTCCGAAAATGCAGAGATTGTAGAGCGCCCGCTGAAAGTTTGACGGGAGCTTCTTGTACTCCGCATAGACTTTCTTGCCGAGTCGCTTCGTCTCGACCCCGTTGTCAAGGTACCCCGCGATAGTCTTGCCGTTGATCGTCACGATGATTGGCATGTATGGCAGACCCTGGGTGCGAAAAACGTAGAAGTCCTGAATCTGAACGTAGCCACCCCCTCCGCCAACGTAATTGAAGCTCTGTGTGAATCCATGGTCCCAATCGCCCTTTTTTTCGATCCTGAGCCGCAGGCCATGGGGGTCGCGGAAAAAGTAAACGGGCTCGTTCTTCGTGCCTGCCACCAAGAGATCGGCAGTCAGAGAGTCGGAGCCGACGAAGTGCAGCAAGAGCGGGCGGCGTGCTGGGGAGCCGCCTCCGGTAGCCCCAAGAGAGGACGCAAGAAAAAGAACGATGCCAAGCGCTGGGTTGATGAGTTTTCTCATCAGGTCTGGCAGTCAGTGTAGTGCGTGTTGCAGGACTGTTCGGTTGCGCAGCAATCTACCTTGCATGCCTGATACAGCCGTTGCGCCTCGTCAAAGCACGCTTGTCTAGGCTGGCCCGGCGGTTCATACCGGCAAGTCTTGTTTTTTGCATTCTGGCTGTCGGTGCAACCCTGAAAACACTTATCGCAATCGTCCCCCCCCCCTCCCCCTCCCGACCCAGGGTCAGGTGGTGGCGGCGGGTAATAAATAGTGGAAGGAGACGGACCCTCGCGAGTCTGCGGCTGCGTCTGACCAGAAACAGAAGCCGCCGACCCTGCGAAAATCAAGAAAACGAAACCAGCCACGATGCTCCTGCGAATCCTCATAACGCCACTCCCTTCAAGATCGGCGCGCTGCACGAGGAACACGACCAATCCCGTCGCCCTGTCCACAAGCATATTCCAGAGGAGATGCCGCGCTCTTTTCAAGGAGTCGCCCTCCGCGTTTCCTAGAGTCTCTCCCGAAGCCTCGAAATCTGGCAGGACTTTCGTGCGCCCGATGCTGAGAATCGGGCGAAAAATGCTTGAGGTCTCAAAATCCCGGTCGCGAAAGAGGGGTCCTACGGGGGGGCCGAGGGGGTGGGGGTCGATAATTTCAGAAATTCCGGACGGTCAGACTCTGTCCGTCCTCCCGCAACAGGAATCCCCACGAATTCGGAAGCGGCCTCACAGGCTTCGGTGAGCCTCGTCGAAACACGGACAGTTCACACACAGTGACCCGTAAGCTATTCAACCTAAGTGACTTGTTTTTGGCTTGTGGGCTGATAACCCACAACCGCGGCTATGTGGTAGCGGCGCGCTGCGGCGAAAGATCTTAGTCTCCTTTTTCCGGTGTGGTCGAATGCTTCGACGCTTCTCGTGAGGTCCCCCTCGAACAAAAGGCGCGCGAAATGTACCGAGAAGAGAACCCGAAGGCGTCCTCGTCTTTCGACGAGCTGCCCGAGTACGCCCGACTGATTTACCGCGAGGCTGCCGCCGCGGCTCTCGAGAGAGATCTCGCCGGCGGCGACCTAGGGGAAGAGTCGAAGGACTGAGACGGACAGAAAGCGACCGCCGAATCTCTCGGCGGCTGACATCAGGAGAAACGAAATGGCGGACAAGAAACCGAAACCTCAGGCGGCGCTCGAGCCTCACGACTTTCTGGAATGTCCGGATTGCTTGAAGGCTGGGCGGGATATCGCCGACTCAGTACAGAAGATGCAGCCGGAGCGAATCGCTCATTGAGCTGAATCCCTGGAGCGCGACGATGACCGCGCTGGAGGCCGCTCCTGAGCCGGGGGAGGGAGATGGCGACCGTTCGAGATGCTCAACGCCTACACCCTCAGCGAGGGCCTGGCGCGCGCCATCTACGGTGAGACCACGTATCTCCTGGGCGAGCTCCCGGTGCGAGTCCCGTGTCGCGCCGGATTGGCGATCGCGCTTGCCGAACTCAAAGCCCGGAGTCAGTCCGTGGAAAGGCAGTGAAGCGATGAGCGTCCCGCAGAGGAACGAGCGCTGCGATGGATGCGTCAGCAACTCCGAGATCTTGTCTGACCACCTCAAGCTGATCACCTCGTGGGCGCGGCGCTTCATGCGGTGGCCGAGAACAGGACCGCGTTTCGGACCGCTCGCCCCTGGATGCGCTGACCGCCGCGGTGAGCATCGCGATCGAGGTGGAGGCGGAGAATCTCGAGAAGGACCTTTCCCATCGGCCGTGCTGCTGGAAGGACTGGATGGCGATCCGAGAGAACCACACCCGCAGCGAGGCGGCGGAGGGGCCGGCGCCTGATAGCGTTCACGGTAGACCCGACGTGACCGCGGTGAGCGGCGGAGGCGGCCGAAGCCCGCCGCCGTCCCCCCCACCTAAAGGCCCTGCTCTAATCTGCTTCGCGTGCGGCCCGCAGGTCGCCGCCCTCTCCTGACGGGCCCCTGTCGCACCCGAAGGCGCTGCGTCCGTAACTAGGTGCGTCGGCCTTCACGCGCGCCCGTGACTACGACCGCCACATCATCGTTCCGAGGCCGACGCCCGCCAAGAGCGCGATGAGGATAAACGCTCCGGATCCAGATAACGTTGGAACTACGCCGATAACGGGTGGAGTCGGGGACGGCGCCGGGCCTCCGGGCGTGGGCGTCCCGGGTAATGGCGTTGGAGTTCCAGGCACAGGTGTCGCGGTCCCCGCTCCGGGCGTCGCGGTCGGACCTCCAGGCGTCGGAGTGGCCGGCAGAGCCGTGACGGTCGGGGTCGGCGTCACCACGCATATCGGAAGTGAGATGACGTTGGTATCGAGGGTCACTGCTCCATTTCGGGCAAGGACTCTTCCGGAGACGTTAGCGCCGATATTCACGGAAATGCTCGCGAGCGCCAGGATGTTCCCAGCGAAAGCGGTCGCGGAGCTCAGCGTGGCCGAAGCTCCCGTCTGCCACCACAGATTGCACGCCGAAGCTCCATTAATGAAGGAAACGGATGAGCCGCTGGCTGTCGTGAGCGATGTGCCGATTTGGAAAATGTAGGTTCCCGGGCCGTTTAGAACTAAGGCGCCGGTGAGCTGAGCGGAGGAAGAAAAACAATATACGGCGGGCGTCAGTGTAAGGCCTCCGAGATCCTGCCCGGTCAGATTGATGCCGCAAGGTTGACCCGCGAGAAAGTTGTAGGCAGTCGCGAGATCACTCTGAGCCTGAAGTGCCACTGCATCCGCTAGGTGAATCGTTCCTCCAGCGACGACCCCAGGAGGAAAGCCTGTCAGGGCGCTTCCCGGGCTGACACCCAGGTCGCCATTGACCATGCTCGGCCCCGTATTGGTCACTGTCGAACCCCCGAGGACGGCAAAGCTCGAAGCCGTTCCGAGGTTCTGCGCCCACGCGGGCGAGGACAAGCTCGCCGCTCCGAAAATGATGCATTTCACCCACGTGGTTCGCATTCTCGCCTCCTCTTACCTAGGTTGTTCAAAGGTCAGAGTCTGTCCGCCCAAACCCCGACCCGGAAATGCTCCCCCCAAATTCTTTGACGGAGAGGCCCTCGAGCGTCGCCGCGCGGGTGTGACGGAGACAGTCGCACCGGGACCCGGCTCGTGATCGTTCTGTGACCCGGTTTTGCGTGAGGTTCTCTTCCGAGTACTTGAGAGCGTCGAGACAATCTTTTCTCAGAGATCTGGCGTTCGCGCGGTTCCGATCGCGCCGCCGCCGTCACTTCGAATGGCTTCGGGCGGGCGCTCGTTTTCCCGCAGGCACGCGCTTTGCCGTCTTCGACGCGCGGACGGCCTCCGTCTGTGCCTTCATTCGGCCCATCGTAGCGGCGTTCAGGCTGATCGTCGGAGCTTCGGCGAGGATGGCGGCGATCGTGTCGAGCGGCAGCTCGTCGACGGACTGGAAGTTGATGCAGCTCTTTCCCATCTTCAGCTTCGAGAGCGCCTTGTCGTGCTTCTGGCGCAGGCTTGCGTCGTAGTAGATGTCCATCAGGTAAAGGCTCAGATAGCTCTTGTGGGACGCGATCGCGACGAACGGCCGACCGTCGAGCGTGAACCCGAGCATCTTCCACAGAATCCCCTCGGTCGCTCCCGGCACCGCCTTTCGAACGAGCGCGCGCAGGGCCTCGATGTGAGGCCGGCGCTCGGGCGATCCCCGCGATGTACCCCTAGACCTCTTTCTTCATGGTTTTCCTACGACTCCCGCGCCGGGGTTTCTCGTTTCGGTTCGCTCCGCGGTCAGCGGTCACGCTGCCGCCGGGGGCGTCAGCGGAAGCCGCAGCGTGAAGGTTGATCCCTCGCCGGGAGCGCTGTCGACGTCGAGCGTTCCACCCGAGGCCTGCACGATCTCGCTCGCGATCCAGAGGCCGAGCCCCAGGCCGCCGAAGTTCCGGTCCGAGACCGCCCTTTCGAAACGCTCGAAGATGCGCCGGTTGTCCTCCGGCGCGATGCCGATTCCCTGGTCGCGGACCCGGAGGACGGCGTGCTCTCCCTCTACCTGGAGATCCACTTCGATCGGACGGCCTTCCCCGTACTTGATGGCGTTTGACAGGAGGTTCGCAACGACCTGTTCCATCCGGCGGCGGTCCCACAATCCGACCACAGGGCCCTCGATCCGGATATCCAGCCGGGAGCCCCTACGCGACGCCGATTCGGCGAGTTGCTCTATCAGCTCCCGGCAGAGGCTGGAGAGGTCGAGCTCTTCGGGGTCGATCGCGAGCTGGCCCGACGCCAGACGGGAAACGTCCAGAAGCTGATCGATCTGGTGCGACAGCCGTTCGGCGGCGCGGCGGGCCTTTTCGGCGATGGCCGTGATCTCGACGTCCGCCGCCGCGCGCGTTCGCTGGAGGAGCCGGTAGAGATCGATCGAGAGACTGCTCAACGGAGTCCTCAGCTCGTGGCCGGCGATCGAGAGGAAATCGTCACGCAACCGGATGGCCGACTGCGCCTCTCCGTACAGTCGGGCGTTGTCGATGGCGGTCGCCGCGAGCGCCGCGACGCGCTGCGCGACGAGCAGATCCGCCTCGTCGTACCGTCGCCTCGATTCCGCCGTCAGGAAGGTCACGATGCCCAGAATCTTTCCGCGGAGAACCATGGGGACGCAGACGTAGGAGCAGAGTCCGAGGGATCGAAGCATCGCCCCGTGCTCCGGCGATTCCGCCGCGGAAGCGAGCAGCTCGTCTGACATCTCGCGGACGAGCTCCGGTTCGCCGGTGCGGGCGACCCTCGGGGCTCCCGAGGGTGCGTCCAGGCGAGCGGGGTAGAGGTCGCGCATACGGCGCGCGAGAGCGGCCTTTGCGGGATCGACGTGAGTGATCGCGACGAGTTCCGGCGTCCCGGTCTCGCCGATCATCTCCACCTGACACCAGTCGGCGATGGCGGGCACCGCCTGCTCGGCGAGCTGACGGAGTGTCGCGGTGTAGTCGAGCGAGGATCCGAGCACGCGCGCAACCTGCAGGAGAAATCGGTCGCCGTCTTCCGTGTGCTTGCGCGACGTGATGTCGGTGAGCATGGCGAGAGAGCCCGCGAACCGGCCATCGGCTTCGATGAGAGGCGACGCGGAGACGATCGCCCACAGGGTCGATCCGTCGCGGCGGCGCAACGGAAGGTCGAACTGGTCGCTCATCCCCCGCGCGCGACGCCGGAGAAACTCCCGGACCTGGTTCTGTTCGCCGGGAGCGAGGTAGTCGAACACGGGCGTCCCGAGCAGCTCTTCCGAGCGGGTGCCGAGCATGGAGGCCATGCGGTCGTTCACAAAGACCGTGCGGGCGTCCTGGTCGATCCACCAGACACCCTCGTTCGTGGTTTCGAGGATCTTGCGGTAGCGCGCCTCACTCGCCCGGACCGAGCCGGCGGCCTTGTGACGCTCGACGAAGTCTCCGATCTGTTTCCCGAGCGCCTCGAGAAACAGCAGGAGGTCCGGGTCGAGGCTTCGCGCTTCCGACGCGAAGAATTCCAGAACGGCGAGCGCTCCTTCTCGCGTGCGGACAGGAATCGCCACCCCGGTCACGATGCCTGCGGCGTGAGCGGGCTCGCTCCTCGGAAAATTGAGGTCTTTTTCTAGGTCCACGATCCAGGCTGGCGAGCCGTCCTGCCAGACCCGGCCAGGCAGACCGGTTCCGCGCTCGAAGGTGATCGGCCGGCTCGCCGCCTCGAAAGGGGCGAACCGCTCCGGCGCCGAAGACCATGAGGCGCCCCATCGCAGAACTCCCGCGGCCGGATCGTCGATCCAGACCTGGCCAAACTCCCAGCCGATCCCCCGGCC
>JBBQDF010000098.1:0-8542 GCA_038319475.1 Thermoanaerobaculia bacterium | reverse complement strand
CGTGACGCGGCCGGCTCCCGTCATAAACTCGCGCGCGTGAAAAAGTCAGTCCGCTTCGGCATCCTTCCCCTCGTCGCGGTCGCGGCCCTCCTCGCCGCGCCGTTTCTCTCCGCCTCCGAACCTCCCGGAACGGCCCTGCTGCCCGCATCGGCGGGGGGCATCGACGCGATCGACCCGCTCCTGCGCAAGCTCGAAACGAACCGGCGGCTGCTCGTGATCGCCGCCCACCCGGATGACGAAGACACGGCGCTCTTGACGCTCGTCGCCCGCGGAATGGGCGGAGAGGCGGCCTATCTCTCGCTGTCGCGCGGCGACGGGGGCCAGAACCTGATCGGTGACGATCTCGGCGTCGGGCTTGGATTGATCCGTACCGGAGAGTTGAACGCGGCCCGGCATCTCGACGGCGCGCGGCAGTACTTCACACGCGCTTACGACTTCGGCTTCTCGAGGACGATCGAAGAGTCCCTCCGGCTCTGGCCGAAAGAGGCGGTGATGGAGGACGCCGTTCGGATCATACGGCGGTTCCGTCCGCAGGTCGTCGTCGCGATCTTTTCGGGGACCCCGCGGGATGGACACGGCCAGCACCAGGAGTCGGGGATCGTCGCCCGCGAGGCGTTCCGCGCGGCCGGGGATCCGGCGGCGTTTCCCGGCCTCGCCGCGGAGGGTCTTCGACCCTGGCAGCCCGCCGCGCTCTACCAGACCACCCGGTTTCTCGACCGCGACAAGACCACTCTCGTGCTGCCGACCGGCGGGCTCGAGCCGCTGACCGGCCGCTCGTTCCAGCAGATCGCGGTAGCGAGCCGCAGCCTTCACCGCTCGCAGGGAACCGGCGCGCTCCAGCCGATCGGCCCGAACGAAGCCCGTGTCGGGTGGCTCGAGGGGGGCCCGGGCCGGGACGCGAAGGACCTGTTCGCGGGGACCGACTCGGAGCTCTCGTCGCTCGCCGGCGGCGTCGCGGACGGGGCCCGCCAGCGCGACCTTTTCGCCCGGCTCTCTCGAATCGCCGGCGCGGCCCGCGACGCCCGCGCGCGGCTCTCTCCCGCGTCACTCTCGGATTCGGTCCCCGCCCTCGCCGCGATCCTGGGAGAGCTCCACGGCGCGCGCGCTCTCCTGGCCGCCGACGGCGATCGCGCCCCCGGCCTCGCCGGCGCCGCCGCCATCCTCGACGAAAAAATCTCCGCCGCGGAGAACGCGCTCGCCGGGGCGGCGGGCGTGGCTCTCGACGCCCTCGCCGATCGTGAGACGGCATCACCGGGGGAGGCGGTTTCCGTCACCGTGCAGATTTCCAACGCGGGCCGCGCCGAGGTCGCCGTGGAGCAGGCGGCGCTCGTTTCGCCCGACGGCTGGACAGTGCCCGCTCCCGCGGCTGGGAAACCCGTCGCCGCGGCCTCGCTCGCCGAGTGGAAGCTCTCGGCCGCGCTGCCGGCCGACGCCTCGCCGACGGTGCCGTATTTCCTGCGCGCGCCGCTGAAGGGCGCGATGTACGACTGGAGCTCCGCCCCCCCGGCCAGCCGCGGCGAGCCGTTCGGGCCCCCGCCGCTCTCCGTCTCGGTCCGGCTTCGGATCGCCGGGGTGCCGGTGACCATCACCCGGGAGGCCACGTTCCGTTACCGCGACGAGGAGTTCGGCGAGATTCGGCGGGCGCTTCGCGCCGTGCCTCGCGTCGAGCTCTCGGCCGATCCGCCGCTGCTCGTGCTCCCGATCGCCGGCGTCAAGGCCCCCGCCAGATTTTCCGTCACAGTGACCTCCAACGCTCCCACGGCGATCGCGGGCCGCGTCGAAGCGCAGACGCCGCCGGGCTGGACCGTCGATCCGGCGAACTTCACACTCGCGAAGAAGGGCGACCGCGCGTTCGTGGAGCTCGAGCTGCGGCCCCCGCCGTCCGGCGCCCGCCCGGGGCGGATCGCCGTCGGCCTCACGGCGGTGCTCGCGTCCGGGGAGCGTTTCGGCATGGCCGTCCGGACGATCGACTACGAGCACATCCGCCCGACGCCATTCCCGCGCGAGGCGGGAATCTGGGTGACCGCCCTCGACCTGCGCCTGCCGAAACTCTCCGCCGTCGGTTACGTGCGCGGAGCGTCGGATCGCGTCCCGGAAGCGCTTCTCGCGGTGGGGGTTCCGGTGCGCCTCCTCTCCGCGGCCGACCTCGAGCACGGGAGCCTCACGGGCTTCGACGCCATCGTCCTCGGGGTCCGCGCCTACGAGACGGAGCCGGCCCTCGGCAACGCGAACGCGCGACTTCTCGACTGGGTCCGCGCCGGCGGGCTCCTGATCGTGCAATACCAGCAGCTCGGGTTCACGGAGGGCGGTTTCGCCCCCGAGAAGCTCGAGATCGTGAGACCGATCGACCGCGTGACGGACGAGACGGCGGCCGTGCGGATCCTCGACCCGGCGCACCCGATCTTCCGGTCGCCCAACGCGATCGGCCCGCAGGACTGGGAGGGCTGGGTGCAGGAGCGCGGAATCTATTTCGCGCACACGTGGACTGCCGCCTACACGCCGCTGCTCTCGATGAACGATCCCTCGGAGCCCGAACAACGCGGCTCGCTCCTCGTGGCACGAATCGGAAAGGGAAGGTACATCTACACGGGACTCGCCTTTTTCCGCGAGCTCCCGGCGGGCGTCCCGGGCCCGTACCGGCTCTTCGCGAACCTGCTCGCGTGGCGGTGACGACGTCCGCTGAGCGACGTCCCAGGAAGTTCGCAGAGCCGTCCTGACGGAGCAGCCGCCCCGCCTATACTGCTTCCCGTGGAAGACGGGCTGCCCGGCTCGGAGCTGATCGAGAAAGGCTCCGCGGACCTCGCGCAAGGAATCGAATCGGTCGAAGCTCTTCTGGTCTCGATGGCACGATGGCGCTAGAGCACGTCCGCGTCTCCGTGACGGAAAAACGAGAGGCCAGGGGATGCGCGAGCGATCTTCGAGCGCGGTCCGTCCGGCGAGGCCGTGTCGCCTCGGGGGCTCGGGCGCGTTGATGGTCACCTCGCTCCGTCCCGCCGGCCGCCTGCTCGTTCTGGCAGCGGCGCTCGCCGCCACGAGCGCCTGCCACTCCGACAGGCGGACGCCTCTCCTTCTCTACTCGCCGCACGGGCGCGACCTGCTCGGCCTTCTCGAGCGCACGTACGAGAAGGCGCACCCCGAGATCGACGTGCGGTGGCTCGACATGGGATCGCAGGAGGTCTACGACCGCGTGCGGTCGGAGAGGGCGAACCCGCAGGCGGACCTCTGGTTCGGCGGTCCCGACACGATCTTCTTCCGGGGGGCGCGCGAAGGGTTGCTTCAGCCGTACCGGCCCGCGTGGGCCTCGGCGATCCCGCCCGAAGCGCGCGACGCGCGGGACCTGTACTTCGGGGCGTACCGCACGCCGGCGGTCATCGTCTACAACTCCGCCGCGGTGGCGGCCGCCGACGCGCCGAAAGACTGGGACGACCTTCTCGACCCGAAGTGGAAGGGCAAAGTCATCATCCGTTACCCGCTCGCTTCCGGGACGATGCGCGCGATCTTCGGATTGATCCTCGCCCGCTCGATCGAAAAAACCGGGTCGCCCGCGCAGGGCTTCGACTGGCTGAAGCGTCTCGACGGCCAGACGAAGTCGTACGAGATGAACGCGTCGGTCCTCGTTCAGCGCATCGCGCGCCGGGAGGGTCTCGTCACCGTCTGGGACCTCCCCGACGTCCTCCTCGAGATGGCCCACAGCCGCGACCTCGCGTACGTCTTTCCGGCGAGCGGAACTCCCGTGATCGACGACGCGATCGGCATCGTGGCGGGAGCCCGGCATCCGAAGGAAGCGCGCGCCTTTCTGGAATGGGTGGGAAGCGCGGAGGCGCAGCGCCTCGCGGCCGACAAGGCGTATCGCCTCCCGGCGCGGACGGACATTCCGCCTGAAAACCTTCCGCGGTGGGCGCGAGACGTTCAGCAGAAGCTGGTGCCGGCGCGTCTCGACTGGGCCCTCCTCGAACGGGAAGGGGCGGCGTGGATGTCGGCGTGGGACCGGGAGGTCCGCGGCCGCGGAGCGCGCTGAGGGAAGCTGCGAACGGGCGCCGGGCTGCCCGCGCCCGGGCTATCGAGACTCTCCGGTAATCTCCACGCACGATGACCGTCGCGCTGGAGCTCCAGTCGCTCGAGAAGCGTTTCGGCACCCGGGCCGTGACACGCGGCGTGTCTCTTTCGGTGCGCCAGAGCGAGATCGTCGCTCTTCTCGGTCCCTCCGGCAGCGGCAAGACCACCGTGCTGCGGCTCGTCGCGGGCTTCGAGACGCCCGACAGCGGGCGCGTTCTCGTCGCGGGCGAAGACGTGACGGGCACGCCTCCGGAGCGCCGCCGGTTCGGGATGGTATTTCAGCACTACGCGCTTTTTCCCCACATGAGCGTGGGAGAGAACGTCGCATTCGGGCTCCAGCCTGCGGAGATCTCGCGGGCGGACGCGCCGGCGCGCGTGCGCGAGACCCTCGCGGTCGTCGACCTCGCCGGGTTCGAAGGCCGGCGCGTGACGGAGCTCTCCGGCGGGCAGCAGCAACGGGTCGCGCTCGCGCGGGCCCTGGCTCCCCGCCCGCGCGTGCTCCTCTTGGACGAGCCGCTCTCGAACCTCGACCCGACACTTCGCGACCGCACGCGTCGCGAGTTGAAGCGTGTCATCCAGCGGGTCGGCATCACGACGCTTTTCGTCACGCACGAGCAGGAGGAGGCGTTCGAGCTGGGCGACCGGGTCGCGGTGCTCCACCAGGGGCGCCTCGAGCAGGTCGGTCTTCCAGAGGAGCTCTACGAGGAGCCGGCTACGCGCTTCGTCGCGACATTCGTCGGGCGTTCGAACGTGCTGCCGGTCCTGTGGCGAGCGGGCTCCGAAGGCCAGGGCTTTGCGGAATTTCCGGCAGGCGCGCAGTGGCCGGCCGTCGCGGGCGCCGCGCTCGCCGAGGGAGGGCGCGCCGACCTGGTGGCGAGGCCGGAGACGCTGGCGCTCACACCGGCTGGCGAGCCGGGTTCGTTGCCCGGAAAGGTCGTCGAGCGGCGATACGCAGGACGTGTCGCGTATTACACGGTCGAAATTCCGGGCGTCGGCGAGGCCGAGGTCCAGGCTTCCCCCGGCGCCGGGAGGCCCGGCGACAAAGTCGGAGTACGGCCCGCTCCCGACACCGCCCTGCCGCGCGCGTACCCGCCCGAGCGTGCCCCATGAGACGGCTCAAACCAGCGGGCCTTCTGCTCACGCTCCTGCTCGCGTGGCTCGTCTGCTATCCACTGCTCCTGACCCTGGCCGAAGCGCTCGGGAACCCTCACTGGACCCTCGGTCACTTCGCGGAGTTCGGTCGGCGCCCGGACGAGTGGCAGGCGCTCTGGGCGAGCATCTGGATCTCTCTGGCGACCGTTCTCCTTTCCGCCGCGATCGGAGTTCCGCTCGCGTTCCTCTTCGAGACGGCGGACTTTCCCGGACGGCGCGTGCTCGGCACGCTCGTCGCGCTCCCCGTCGTTCTGCCGCCGCTCGTCGGCGTCCTCGCCTTTCTCTTCCTGTACGGGGAAAGCGGCGTCGTCGCGCGAGCGGTGCAGAGCGTGACGCATTCGCCCGAACCGCCCTGGCGCCTCTCCGGTCCGGCGGCGATCCTGCTCGTGCACGCCTACACGATGTTCGTTTACTTCTACCTCTTCACCCGCGCGGGGCTTTCGCGTCTCGATGCGGCGTTTGCGGAAGCGGGGGCGTCTCTCGGCGCGCGCCCCTCGCGCATTCTGCGCCGGGTTACGCTGCCGCTTCTGCGGCCGGCGCTCGTCGGCGCGGCCCTTCTGACCTTCATGACGTCTCTGTCTTCTTTTTCCGCTCCCTACTTGATCGGCGGGACGTTCCGCGTCATGACGACTCAGATCGTCTTTTCGAGGTTGAACGGCGACACGGAGATGGCGATGGTCGAAACCGTGGCTCTCGCGGTCGTCGCGCTCGCCGGGCTCTTCTTCCTGCAGAAAGCGGAGAAGCGGCGGGTAGTTTCCGGCGCGATCCGGGGCGCCGCGCCCGCCCGGCGGCGGCTGCGGCGCGGCGGGCTGGTGGCCGCGGCCGGGTGGATCTTCGCGGCGGTCCTGCTGCTGCCGCATGTCATGCTGCTCCTGGTCTCCTTCGTGCCGCCCGGCACCTGGACCGTCGAAGCGCTTCCGCCCGTCTTCTCCTTTTCCAACTGGGCGTCTGTCTTCTCGCAGACCGAGCGTCTGCGTCCGATCGTCAACTCGCTCTGGATGTCGGCCGTGTCGACCGCGATCGCTATCGTGCTGGGGTTTGCGGCCGCATGGACGGCCGTCCGGGGACGCAGCCGTTTTGCTCCGGCGCTCGAGTCGCTTCTGGCCATCCCCTGGGCCTTGCCGGGAACCGTCTTTGCGGTCGCTCTCGCGGCGACATTCTCCGTGCGGGCGCCGTGGGCCGGGCGGTTCGTTCTGATCGGGACGGCGGCGATCCTGCCGCTCGCGTACCTCGTCCGGAACCTGCCTTTGACCGGCCGCGCGTCGTTCGCCGGGCTGCGGCAGCTCGACCCGGCGCTCGAGGAAGCCGCCGCGTCCCTCGGCGCCAGCCGGATGCGCCGGCTCTTCCGGATCACGCTGCCGCTCCTGCGACCCGCGCTCGCAGCCGGCGCGTCGATCGCCTTCATCACCTCTCTCGGCGACTTCGTCGTCTCGATCGTCCTCTACACTTTCGATACGCGGCCGATCTCGATCGAGATCCTGTCGAGCCTCCGGATGCAGGAGACCGGCGTCGGCGCCGCGTACGGGGTCCTGCTGGCCGTACTCTCCGGCGCGTCGTTCCTTTTCTTCGGCACCGGAGGGGCGGCAGGAGGAGGATCGCGGATCGGTGGATAGACGCCGCCTCGCGACCCTTTCGACGAAAGCGCGACACTTCTTAGAATTCGAGAATGCAGCCGATGACAGTGAAGTCAGCTCTCCTCCTCGCCTGCCTCCTCGCCGCCGGTAGCGCCGCGGCGCAGGCACCGGCGTCCTCGGCGCCTTCCGAACAGCCGCCGCCCCTTTCTCGAACCTCGGCGACTACCACCGGCCGATCTCGACGAAATCTCCGGACGCGCAACGCTTTTTCGACCAGGGGCTGCGGCTCCTTTCCGTTTGCGAATGCGATCCGACACTATGCGAGGGGATGGAGCTCGCGAGCACGGCCTGTCCGGACGAAGCGTCAGACGAGATGCGCGAGCTCGAGCGGCTCGCCGCGGCAACCCTTGCGGACGCCCGCGAAAAACTGAACTCCGCGCGGGCGATTCTCGCCGTGGCGCGGCTCGTCCTCTCCGCCCGGATCGCGGAGCGACAGGGACATCGGGACGTCGCGATCCGCGAGCTGGCCGCCGCGGCCGCCGCCGAGGACGCGCTCAACTACTCCGAACCTCCGGACTGGCATTCCCCGGTGCGCCAGGCGCTCGGTGCTCTGCTCCTCCGCGAAGGCGACGCCGCCCGCGCCGAGCGGGTCTATCGCGAGGACCTGCGGCGCAACCCCGAGAACGGCTGGGCTCTCCACGGGCTGGTGCGCAGCCTGGAAAAGCAACGGAAGACCGGAGAAGCGGAAAAGGTGAACCGGCGTTTTGCAGAAGCGTGGTCCCACGCGGACATTCGGCTCCTCGCGTCGGATTACTAGATCGACCGCCGGATGCTCAGCGCGGCGCGAGCGCTCGCGGCGTCGGCCGGCGCAGGACGGGAGCCGCCGCGCGCACCGGGATCTCCGTCGGCGTGACCGGAGGCGGGGTCGGAGTGGCGGTTGGCGGCACCGGCGTCCGCGTTGCCGTCGGCGAGGGCAGCGCTCCCGCCTCGCTCATCCGGAAGAAGCTGCCGTTGCCTGTGGCGAGGTAGAGCTCGCCCGAGGCGTCCTGGCCGAAGGTGGTGAGAGTCGGCGCTCGCGCGCTCAGCAGCTGCCCGCCCGCCCAGATCCGGCCCGTGCAGTAGTCGCCGTAGAAGTACTGCCCGGCAAACGACGGCATCGCGCTGCCCCGATACACGTACCCCCCCGTGATCGAACAGTCCCCCGCACTGTGGTCATACTCGTAAACAGGCGCCGTGTACGCCGAAGACCCGCACGCCGGCGGCGCCGGCGACGTCGGACATCCCGACAACCCCCCACCGCCGCAGATCGTCCCCTCCATCACCTTCCACCCGTAGTTCTGACCCGAACCCCCGCCGCTCTCCCGCGACGCAAAATCCACCTCTTCCCTCGCCCCCTGTCCCACGTCCCCAATCCACAGATCCCCCGTCGCTCTGTCAAACGAAAACCGCCACGGATTGCGCAGCCCCTTCGACCACACTTCGTTGGGAACTCCCCCCGGTCGAAACGGATTGTCCGACGGCACCGTGTAGTACGGCGCCGCACTCACGTTCACGTCGATCCGCAACAGCTTCCCCAGCAGCACGTCGTCTCTCTGCGCGTTGCACATCGGGTCGTTCGACGATCCCCCGTCCCCCATCCCGATGTACAGATACCCGTCCGGCCCGAACTGCAGCTCTCCCCCGTTGTGATTGATGAACGGCTGCCCAATCGTCAACAACACCACCCCGCTCGAAGCGTCCGCCACGTCCGGATTGCCCGA
>JBBQDF010000097.1:0-8573 GCA_038319475.1 Thermoanaerobaculia bacterium | reverse complement strand
CGCGAATGGCGATGGAGGTCCTGGCGGAGTGCGGGACGGATCTCTTTCTCGCCGGCCACGTCCATAGGAGCCACTCCGGCCAGACGGCGGCCCGGTACCGGATCGCCGGCCACTCGGCACTCTTCATCACGGCAGGCACGGCGACATCAACGCGGGGGCGAGGGGAGACGAATTCCTTCAACTGGATGCGGATCGAGCGGCCCAGGTTGAACCTGCGACGCTATTCCTTCGACCGCGCCTCGGGAACCTTCGCCGTCTCGGCCGAAGACACCTTCGAGCACACGGCGGAGGGATGGGGAAAAGCGAAGAGCGAGGACTCTCCTCTCACGGCACCCTGACGCGCAGCCCCGACGGAACTATCTCGATCTCGACCGGCGCCTCGAGCCTGGAAAGCTCGCCGTCGACCGCAACCTGGAGATCCCGGCGCGAAAAATCGAGGGAGAGACGAGACGTGGCGATCGACTCGAAGTCGCCGAACGTCTCCGAGACCCCCAGGATGTAACGCGCGATCGCCAGAGCAAACGCGCCCCGCGAAAGATGTGGCAGCCAGTACACATGCAGTGCGCCCGCCGCAAAGTCGGTTCTCGGGGCGAGAAGACCGAGGCGCGACAGGTCGTCCATTCCAACCGAGACGGTGAAAAGCTGGGTCTGGATCCTGACCTTCCGTCCGGGGGCTTCGAGAGCGAGTGAGACGTGGTGAAAGCGGCGGAGCGCAATGCGTACGGACTTCGCGTAGGCCCGCCACTTGCCCATGCGCCCCCGATAGCGCTCCCGGTACTCCGAGATCTTCGCGTAGACGCCGATCAGGACGTTGTTCAGGAAATAGCGGCCGTTGATCCTCCCGACGTCGATCGCCCGGGTCTTCCCGGCGAGGGCCACCGCGAGCGCTTCGCGCCACTCGAGCGGCAGTCCGAGGTCGCGCGCAAAATGGTTGAGCGAGCCCATCGGAACGACGGCGAGATCCGCCTCGCGATTAACGAGGCCCTGCGCGGCGGCGTGGATCGAACCGTCTCCCCCCGCCACCACGAACAGCTTCGTGCCGCCCTCGATCCGGCTCTCGATGAAGGCGCGGAGATCGAGAGATGGGACCAGGTCGACCACCTCGAGGCCGGCGTCGGCGGCGGCGGCGCGGATCTCTTCTCCGTCGTCGCCGGCGGCTCCCGAACGCGGATTGGCCAGCAGAATCCCGTGCTCGCGCACAGCTCCGTCAGCAGTGCCGGTTGTGAGCGGCGCCTGGTGCGTCTGCGGGATGTCGGACATCTGACCTCCATATGCCGAAGCGGTTCGCCGGCGCCTCCAGGAGCAAGAGACGTGCACGCGCCGGATGACGGGCGGGCACGGCCGGGCCGAGCACGAACTGGCAGAGGAATCCCCAGAGAACCAGCCAGCCAAGTCCGAGCGCGACGCCTCCCGCGACGTCCGAGAGCCAGTGGGCTCCCAGGTAGACCCTCGAAAAGGCGATCGCCGCGATCGCCAGAGCGGAGATGGTCAGAGCCCCGGCACGCGCGAACGGGTTCGCCGTGACCTGGAACAGCACGGCGCACGCTCCGGCGAAGAACACCGCTCCCATCGTCGAATGCGTGCTCGGGAAGCTGTGGCTCTTTTCGGTTTCCAGGGCGGGCCAGAGGTTGGGACGCGTTCGGCGGAAAGTCCATTTCAGGAGAGGGCTCAAGGCGCGCCCGCCGAGCACGGCCGCTCCAAACCATGCCGCGAGCCTCCCCTGCCCGACCGCGAGCAGGGCCGCAGCGGCGGTGAACGTGGCGGGAATCATGAACCGCTGGCTGCCGAAAAAGCTGACGCGCTTCACGAGCAGGTCGCGCGCGGGCGCGTGGAAATCGCGGACAGCGAGCGTCGCGCGGCGGTCGAGCCGAAATAGAGGCGAAAGCAGTCCCGTCAAGCCGATCGCGCCGTCCTCAGGCTCTTCATCCAGTCGGTCAGGCGATCGAAGTCTTCGACCACCGCGATTCCCGCGGGCGGGTGGCTGCGCCGCGCCCCCTTTCCGCCTATGAAAATCGGAACGTGCGAGGGCACCGACCGCCGCAGCGCCTCGAGCTCTCGATGCACCCGTGCGCCGCCTGTCGATATCGACACCGAAAGCCCGATGGCCGACGCATTGCGGAGGACCCAGGCATCGGCGATCTCCTGGACGGGGGTGTCGCTGCCCACGACGTGAGGCCTCAGGCCAGCCGCGGCCGTCACCAGCGCCACCATTTGAAGACCGAGGCGATGCGTTTCCCCCGAGAGTGTGGCCAGGAGGATCGCTGGCCCCCGCGCGGCGCGCTCGTATGGCAATCGGATCGTGCGGAGAACGTCTTCGGCGCATTCCGAGAAAAAGTGTTCGTGGTGGATTGAGATTTCCCCTCTGGCCCAAGCCTCACCCACCGCTTCGATCAACGGAACGATCCGGTATGTGAGAAACGGAATCGGCCCGAGGGCGGACGCATCGGCGAGCAGACCGGACGTCAACTCGGCGCGGCAATGCTTTCGAACGTGATCGAGAAGAGCGGTGATAGGGCGAGCCGCGGACCTCTCGCGGAAAGTCTCGGCGTCTTCTTCGGCCATCAGGTTCTGCAGGTCGCCTTCCGTCAGCGGGACGACCTGCGCCGGGCGATGGCCCTTTGAGAGAGCGCGGGAGATCTGCCGCAGGCGCCGGACGTCATCCGCAGAATAGAGGCGATGTCCGGAGGGCTTCCGCGCGGGAACCGGAAAGCCATAACGCTTCTGCCAGACACGCAGGATGTCGGGCGAAAACCCGGTGGCCCGGGAGACGCCGCCGATCGTGAGTGCCGGTTCTGCTGGCTTTTTCATGATTCGAGAAGGCGCCGGCCGGCGGGTTTCCCCGCCGCCGGACGCATTGTAACGAGAAGTTGATTCGGGAATCACCGGGGGGAGAGCACGGTGTCGATCGCGTGAATCACGCCGTTCGACGCGAGAACGTCGGTCTGAACCACTTTCGCGTCGTCAATCGACACGGTCCCGTTCTCGGCACTGACTCTCAGGTCACCTCCCTGAACGCTCTTCGCCGATCTCACTTTGACGACGTCGGCCGCGAGAACCCGGCCGGGGACGACGTGGTACGTGAGCAGCGACGTCAGTCTTGCCTTGTCCGCGAGCAGCCCCTGGACGGCGCCGGCCGGAAGCTTCGCAAACGCGGCGTCTGTCGGGGCGAAAACCGTGAACGGGCCCTTCCCCTGGAGCGTCTCCGTGAGGCCCGCCGCCGTGACCGCGGCGACGAGAGTCTGAAAAGAGCCGGCTTCAACTGCAGTCTGAACGATGTCGGAAGTCATGAAATCTCCTTGTTAGCGGATACCCGGGGCGGACATCCGCCCCGGAGAAAATTTTGACGAGATCAGGCGAGCGCCCAGCGGCGCTGGATCGCCTTCCACCCCAACCCCTGGTACACGCCGGCGACACCCACGAGGAGGTAAACCACCCGCGACATGGCCGACATAGGCCCGAAGAGCGTAGCCACCAGATCGAAATTCGCTGCCCCCACGAGCCCCCAGTTCAACGCTCCAATCACCACCAGCACCGCGCAAGTCACATCCAACGGCCTCATATGAACCTCCTTTAAATCCCCGAAGGGACTGTCAAGATATATATATTGACAGAAACTAGTCAATATAAATCTCGTAGTTTTTGAAAATAGTTAACTTACTTATAAACAAGACTTTATTGAGTCACGGTGGAGTTTAGCTCTCACGCTTGACAAATGTTGTCCACTTAATGTCAAACCCGGAGGGCAGTGATAGCCTCCCGCCCTCGCACATGACCGAAGCCCGGAGGATCGAAGGCGGGACTTCGCCGGATGACCGGCTGACAGACCGCGCGCTTTACTTCAATCGAGAAATCTCCTGGCTCGCCTTCAATCGGCGCGTGCTCGAGGAAGCCCTGGATCCCGCCTGGGCGCTCCTCGAACGGCTGAAGTTCCTGGCGATTTTCCACTCGAATCTCGACGAGTTCTTCATGATCCGGGTTTCCGGCCTGCACGAGCAGCTCGAAGCCGCCGTGTCGGAGCGCAGCGCGGACGGTTTTTCCGCGCAGGAGCAGCTGAAGACGATCTGCGAAATCGTCCGGAGAGACTGCGATCTGGCGCAATCGACCCTGATGGAGGATCTGCTCCCGCGACTCGCGGCGAGCGGTGTTCGCCTCTCGGGGTGGGCCGAGATCGAGGCCGGCGCACGCCGCGAGCTCGCCGCGTATTTCGAAAACGTCGTCTTCCCGGTCCTGACCCCCCTCGCCTTCGACCCGGCCCACCCGTTTCCCTTTCTGTCGAACCTTTCTCTCTCCCTCGCCGTCGAGCTGACCGACCAGGAGCAGGGGAAACCCTTCTTTGCCCGCGTCAAGGTCCCGCCTTCCCTGCCCCGGTTCGTGCCCGTCCCCGGCGACGGCGAGCAAAGCGAGTTCCTCCTGCTCGAGGAGCTGATCGAGGCGCATCTTCCGAGCCTCTTCCCCGGGATGAGGATCCGAGGCGCTTCGAGCTTTCGAGTCACGCGCGACGCCGACTTCGACCTCCGGGAGGAAGAGGCCGGCGATCTCCTGCGAGTCGTGGCGGAGAACGTGCGCCTCCGGCGCTTTGGTGCGGCCATCCGTCTGGAGGTGGACCGCCGGTGCCCCGAGACGATCCGCGAGCTCCTCCGCAAACAGCTCGAGCTCGACGCCGAAGACGTGTATGCAACCGCGGGACATATGGGCGCATCTGACTTCCTCGCGCTTCACCGGCTCGATCGTCCGGATCTGAAGGACGCGGATTTTCTTCCCGGCTCGAGGGCCGTCTTTTCGGATTCCGCCGCCACATTCGACGCCATCCGTCAGAATGACATCCTGCTCCATCACCCCTATGACAGCTTCGAGCCGGTCCTGCAGTTTCTCGAGTCGGCGGCGGAGGACGCGGACGTCCTCGCAATCAAGATGACCCTGTACCGCACCGGACCCGACTCGCCGGTCATCGCCGCGCTGGCGCGCGCCGCGGAGAACGGCAAACAGGTCGCCGTGTTAGTCGAGCTTCAGGCGCGCTTCGACGAAGAAAAAAACATCCAGTGGGCGCGGTCGCTCGAGCGCGCCGGAGTGCACGTCGCGTACGGCGTCGAAGGCCTGAAGACGCACGCCAAGATCGCGCTCGTCGTCCGCCGCGAAGGAAACACGATGCGCCGGTACGTGCACGTCGGGACCGGCAACTACAACAAAACGACCTCCCGCACCTACACCGACGTCGGTCTCTTCACGGCGCGCCCGGACTTCGGGCACGACGCATCGGAGCTCTTCAACTACCTGACGGGGTTCTCGAAGCGGACGCGTTACAAACGATTCTGCGTCGCGCCCTTCTCCTTGCACGAAAAAGTCGTGGGCCTCATCGACGCAGAGGCCGAGAAAGCGCGCCAGGGAAATCCCGCCCGGATCGTAGCGAAGATGAATTCTCTCGTCGACCCCAGGGTGATCCGGGCGCTGTATCGCGCGTCCGGGGCCGGCGTCCCGATCACGCTCGGAGTGCGGGGGATCTGCTGCCTGAGGCCCGGGGTGCCCGGGGTGTCCGAAAATATCCGCGTCGCGAGCATCGTGGGCCGTTTCCTGGAACACAGCCGCGTCCTGGCGTTCGGCGTCGGCGATGAACAGCAGATGTTTCTTACCAGCGCCGACTGGATGCCCCGCAACTTCTTTCGCCGGGTGGAGCTCATGGTGCCGGTGCTGGACCGGGAGGCGCGGGAAAAAATCCGACAGGAGGTCCTGGATCCTCTGGAAGAAGACAACAGTCGGGCCCGAGACCTCCAGCCCGACGGGTCGTACGTGCGCCGCTCTCCGCGGCCGGGTGAGACGCCGTTTGACGCGCAGGGAGCGATCCTCGACCGCCTTGCGCGCCGCGGTCTGCGGGCGGTCCCCGAAGCCTGAGATCAGGGGGGGCGCAACCCCAGCCCGTCCGGGAAAAGACGATGTTCACCGGCGTGCGCCGCCCGGCCCGATCGAGTGCCTGAAACCGGAATCGGCTGTGAAGGCGGGACGACGTGACGGCCGTGGATCACGCGGCGGACATCTTGTGGAGCATCTGCCGCAGCCTTTCCGCGTCGCGCGGCGCGTGCCCTCCGACGTCGTTGTTGAAATAGGCGTAGACGTCTCGACCCGCCCGAAGCTGCGCTGCCAGCCACGCTGCCCAGTCGGCGAGTCGCTCGTCGGAGTAGCGGCCGCCGTATTTCTCGTCGAATCCGTGAAAACGGACATACGCGAATGGTCCGAGCGCCACCCGTTCGGGCGCGGAGCCCGGCATGTCGTGCAGGCAGAGCGAGACCCCACGCCGATCGAGCGCCTCCAGAACCACCGGGGCGTACCAGGATGCCTCTCGGAACTCGATGACGTGCCTCGCCCGCCGGGGGAGGAGCTCCAGGAAGCCGGAGAGCCTTTCGAGGTTCACCTTCCACCCGGGCGGCAGCTGGAACAGAACGGGACCGAGCTTTGTTTGAAGGTGACTGGCCCGATCGAAGAATCGCTCGAGAGGCTCCTTCGGGTCTTTCAGTTTCTTGTTGTGGGTCAGGTACCGGCTGGCTTTGACCGCGTATAGGAACCCGGCCGGCGCGCGGGCGCACCAGGCGTCGAAGACCGTCGCCTCGGGAAGACGGTAGAAGCTGTTGTTGATCTCCACCGTGTCGAACCGCGAGGCGTAAAAGTCGAACCAACGAGAGGCCGGGAGGTCGGGCGGGTAGAGCTCTCCACGCCAGTGGCGGTACTGCCACCCCGAACAACCCACGCGGAAGCGCGCGGGAACGGCTTCATTCGCATCGGGCATCTTTCGGCGCTCCCCCGCCGCCGGCGGTCCAGCCGGCGCTCTACGGGCGGTCGGCTCGCAAAAGACCTGCCCACGGAAATGACGCCGCCGGCGGCCGGTTACCGGTTCGTCGGCACAGAACGCTGACCCCGGAGCCGGGCGCGTCTGGCTGGCCCGGAGCGCAGTCGGCCATTCGGCGATCCGGCGACTCCAAGTCGGCGCGTTACGCCAGCTCGACCGCGTGGTGCTTCACCCACCGCGCTTCCGCGATGAAGATCGTGTCCTCGCAGATGTTCGTCGCCAGATCGCCGACCCGCTCGAGGTTCTTGGAGATCGAGATCAGCTCGATGCAGTAGGTGATCAGGGTCGGGTACTCCGCCATGTAGGTCAGGAGCTCGCGGATGATCGAAACGTTCTTCTCGTCGAGGATGTCGTCTTTCTTCAGAACCTGCCTGGCGAGGGCCGCGTCCCGATTGACGAAGGCGTCGAGCGACTGCTTCAGCATCGTCTCGGCGACCTCGGCCATGTAGGAAATGTCGATGAAGGGCTTGAAGGGTTTCTGCCCGGCCAGGCGCTCCGCCCCTTCCGCGATGTTCACGGCGTGGTCCCCGATCCGCTCGAGGTCGTTGTTGATCTTCAACGCTGCGATCAGGAAGCGCAGGTCCACCGCGACCGGCTGCTGGAGAGCGAACAGCTGAACCGCCAGGTCTTCGATCCTCATCTCCATCCGGTCGATGTCGCGATCCGCCGCGATCACCGCTCGGGCCTTTTCGGCGTCTACCTCGATCAGCGCCTCGACCGCCCGGTGAATCTGGCTCTCCACTTCCCCTCCCATGAGGATCAGGTTTCGCCGCAGCTCTTCCAATTGCTCCGCAAAATGCTCTTTCACGATTTCCTCATTTCAGTTGCTCCACAGGGCTTCATTCGAAAGGATCTCCAGGTCTCGCTGTGTCACCGGCGCGCTCCGCTCCGCCGGCACCGCCCGAAAAGCGCATCGGCGGTCGAACACGCGCTCGAAGAGGTCCGATTTGCGGCGGGCGGCGTCGAGCTCGGCTTCGCAGTCCCCGCGCGCGGCAGACTCGATCTCCACTTTGCGCCGCCTGACGCGGCAGGTGACGGCGGTGACGAGCTGCTTATGACTTCTGTCGAGCCCGTCGGCGATGCGCACGATGGCGGACAGCTTTTCGACCGCCGCCCGCCGGTAGGAATCAAGGGAGTTCCAGCTCTCGTGCCGCGCTTTCGGCCCGCCCCCCTTGTGGTACAGCGCCAGCAGCCCTAGCACCTCGATCTCCTCGGCGGAGAAGCCAGTCAGGTCGCCGTGGGTGATCAGGTAGTAGGAGTGCCGCTGGTGCTTGCTGTAACCCACGTAGCAGCCGACGTCATGGAGCAGAGCGCCGTACTGCAGCCACTCCCGCTCCGTCGCGGAGAGCTGATGGACCGCGTGAGTCTGGTCGAAGATCTCGAGCGCGATCCGGGACACGTGGGCCGCATGGAGGACCTCCGCGTTCGACCGCCGCAGCAGCCTGTCCACGCTGCGGGCGCGGACGTCGCGATCGACCGCCCGGCGGCTCTTCGCACCAACGGCATGGTCGAGCAGGATTCCCTCCCGCAGTCCCCGTTCGCCGACGACGATGGAGCTCGCTCCGGAATGTTTGAGGATCCAGGCGAGCAGGAGCCCGCCGGGCACCGAGATGTCGCGCCTCCGCGGGTCGAGGCCCGAGATCCGCAGCTTCTCCTTGGAGGTCGTGCGCTGCAGAATCCGGTTCACTTTTTGCAGTCCGGAACGGGTCAGGGTGCGGTGTCCCGACGGGGCCGGCTC
>JBBQDF010000096.1:0-8599 GCA_038319475.1 Thermoanaerobaculia bacterium | reverse complement strand
CTGCCGACCGGCCCCGAGTTCAAGGCGTTTGTCGTCCTCAGCGGGCCGGGCGCCGCCCCGACGCCCACTGCCACGGCGACCGCCGTTCCCCCGACCGCGACACCGACCCCGGTTCCGCCAACCCCGACCAGGACCTCCGTGCCTCCGACTGCTACCCCGACCTCGGCTCCGCCCACCGTCACGGGGACAGTCCCTCCGACCGCGACTCCGACTTCTCCGGCGCCGACCGCGACCACGACCGCCGGCGCGCCGACTCTGACGCCCACTCCGAGGGCCGTGCCCGCGACGGCGGCCGCGGGCGCCACGCCGACGCCGACCCCGCATCGAGGTAACCGATCCAACCCGAAGGTCGTCGGCAACCGTTAATCATCGAGCCTGTCCCGGGGGCTCCCCCCGGGACACCGTGCTCTCAACTGGTTTCGGGGCTGCCTTTCATCCGCGATAGCGCTCCGGACGAAACTTCGCTCTCGAATCGTCAAAGGCGTGTACAGTCCCGCGGCGAGGTACACGTGAGCTTAATGATTCAACGGCTTTGTGTTTTCGTGGGTGCCCTGTTCGTGGTGGCGGCGGGCGCCCCGGGCTCGAGCTTTTACGCATCGCCCTCCGGCTCTCCCCGGGGAGACGGAACCTCCGGGAATCCGTGGTCTCTCGATACCGCCCTGGCGCAGCCTTCCGCGGTGAAGCCTGGAGACACGATCTGGCTGCGAGGGGGAAACTACTCGGCGGGCGCAGGGTCCGCCTACGCTTTCGCATGTACCCTGAAGGGGGCGCCCGGAGCTCCGATCACCCTCCGGCAGTTTCCCGGGGAACGCGCCACGATCGACGGGGGCGGGGCGATATACGCCGCTCTTCTGATACAGAACTCGTCCTGGACGATCCTGCGAGACTTCGAGATCACGAACACGCAGACGAGCCGCGACACGTTGACCTCCGGACTCTGGG
The DNA here is from genome assembly GCA_038319475.1 of Thermoanaerobaculia bacterium. Taxonomy (GTDB): domain Bacteria; phylum Acidobacteriota; class Thermoanaerobaculia; order UBA5066; family Gp7-AA6; genus JALYUA01. The sequence goes on along the minus strand of JBBQDF010000096.1, from coordinate 7,657 downwards.
TCCGGGACTCCAACAACATACAGTTCGCGAACCTGGTCATCCACGACAATCCGGGGCAAGGGATGGGCTTCTGGCGCGAGAACTCCGACTCGGAAATAACCGGATGCCTGATCTACTACAACGGCAGCAATCGGCAGAGCCATGGGATCTACGTTCAAAACGTCGGTCCCGTCGCCAAGCGCGTGACGGACAACATTCTCTTCGACAACTACGGATACGGAATTCACGCCTACAGCTCCGCGGGGGAGTCGATCAACAACCTCCAGATCGAGGGGAACATCTCCTTCGACAACGGGCGCCTGACTCCCCTCGCCCGCGATGCGTCGCCAAATGGCGCCAACCTCCTGATCGGCGGGGAGACCGTCGCGCAGTCGCCGCGCGTGGTTGGCAACTTCACCTACTGGGCGGCCTTCCCCCCCGGGCAGGAGTGGAAATTCGAGACCGGTCAACAGCTCGGATATTCGGCCGGTTGCACAAATTCCATCATTCAGGACAACTACTTCGTCGGGGGAACGCGTTTCGAAAAGTGCGAGGGCCAGGCGGTAATCTCCGGCAACACCTTCTATTCTCAGCAGGGATCAAGCACGGCATCCAACCTGCCGGGGCTTCCCGCTAACGTGTCCTCGAGCCCCCGACCACAGGGGGCGAAGATCATCGTCCGTCCCAGTCGAACCGTTCCTGGCCGCGCCAACATCGCCGTCTACAACTGGGACGGTCTGGCCGCCATCGGGGTCGACGTCTCCGGAATTCTCAACCTCGGAAGCTCCTATGAAGTTCGAAACGCGCAGGACTTTTACGGATTACCGGTACTGACCGGCACCTACTCCGGTCAATCTGTCCGCATCCCCATGACCGCCTCCCCTGTCGCCGCTCCGAGAGGATTCGCCTCGCCCCGGTCCGCCGGTCCGGAGTTTGGAGCCTTTGTTCTGCTCGCGATCACCCCGCCGACTACCCCCGTTCCCCCAGGTCCCACCTCCGTGCCCACAACGACGCCCGTGCCGGCGACGCCGCGTCCGGTCGCCACGCCGACGCCGAAGCCCCCCGTAACCAGCGCTCCCCCCCATCGGAGTACCCGTCCCACCCCAAAGGTCGTTGGCTCGCGGTAGCCATCGACCGTGCCCCGGGGCCTCCGGCGAAACGTTTCTGAAGTTATCTCGTTACAGGCGCGGAGTTAGGCTGCGCGGGGTTGCCACCGCAGAGCACGGGCGGAAACTTTCGTTGAAAATCGTCAAAGACGTGTACAATTTGCGCGGGCGAGGTGCAAGTTGGGTCCATTTATCCGACGGTTTTCAATTCTTCTCGGAGCTTCTTTCGCTCTCGCGACGAACGCGATTGCGACCGGCTTCTATGCATCCCCCTCGGCCTCGGCGGCGGGGGACGGCAGCTTCGGAAACCCGTGGGCGCTGGACACGGCTTTGAGCCAGCCCGCGGCCGTCAAACCAGGTGACACGATCTGGCTCCGGGGTGGCAACTACACCGCTCGGGCTGGATCGGCCTATGCATTTTCTTCCCAGCTGAAGGGTGCGCCCGGCGCGCCGATCACTCTCCGGCAGTATCCGGGAGAGCGGGCCACGCTCGATGGCGCCGGCGCCGTCTACGCCGCTCTCCTCATACAGTATTCATCGTGGGCGGTCCTGCGCGACTTCGAGGTGACAAACAGCCAGACCCGGCGGGACACGTCACCCGCAGGGCTGTGGATACGGGATTCCAACAACATCCAGTTCACGAATCTGGTCATCCACGACAATCCGGGTCAGGGAGTCGGCTTCTGGCGCGAGAACTCCGACTCGGAGATGTCCGGATGCCTGGTCTACTACAACGGCAGCAGCCAGCTGAGCCATGGAATCTACGTTCAGAACGTCGGGCCCCTTCCTAAAAGGTTGACGGACAACATCCTGTTCGACAACTACGGCTATGGAATCCACGCGTACAGCTCTTCGGGAGAGTCGATCAACAACCTCATCGTCGAGGGGAACATCTCCTTCAACAACGGCCGCCTGACGCCGATCGCCGAGGTCGCGTCTCCAAACGGAGCGAACCTGCTGGTGGGCGGCGAGACCGTCGCGCAGTCGCCGCGCGTGGTCGGCAACTACACCTATTGGGCCGCCTTCCCCCCGGGGCAGGAATGGAAATCCGAGACCGGCCAGCAGCTTGGCTATCGGGCCGGGTGCGCGAACCCGGTCATTCAGGACAACTATTTCGTCGGGGGCACACGCTTCGAAAAATGCTCCGAAGGCGCGGTCATTGCGGGAAACACTTTTTACACGCAAACGGGTGCCGGCCCTGGATCGAACCTCGCCTCGTTCCCGGGAAACACCTCGCCTCAGGCACGGCCGCAGGGTGCCCGGATTTTCATTCGTCCGAGCAAAACCGTTCCCGGTCGCGCGAACATCGCGGTCTATAACTGGGAGGGGTTGCCCGCGGTTGGAATCGATGTCTCGGGAATCCTGGGGGTCGGGGATACCTACGAAATTCGAACCGCTCAGGATTTTTACGGTCCTCCCATTGCGGGAGGAACCTACTCGGGGCAATATGTCCGGATCCCGATGGCGGGCGGCACCGTGACGCCGCCGAAGGGGTACGCATCGCCCGGATCTCAGGGACCCGAGTTCGGAGCGTTCGTCCTCCTCCTCATCACCCCGGGCCGCACGACGCCCGAGTCGGGGAGACCCCCCGCGGAGCGGCCGGTCCGGACGCAGGTCGTCGCTCCTAAACAATAGATCTGCGGATGTATGCGCACCTGGAGAGCCGAGGCATCGGCCGCCGCGCTCTTTACTCGCGGGTCCGGAGCCGGTAACTTCCCCTCATGTGCGGAATTGCCGGAATAGTAGGCCCCGCGCAAGCCGGGCTCACGAGCGCCATGACGGCCCGTCTCCGACATCGGGGCCCCGACGACTCTGGCCTCTGGACGTCGGACGACCACGACGTCTCTCTCGGGCATCGGCGGCTCTCGATCCTCGATCTTTCCCCTCTGGGCCGGAATCCGATGAGACTCGGTCGCCAGGGCCTTTGGATCACCTACAACGGAGAGGCCTACAACTTTCGGGAAGTGCGACGGGAGCTCGAGTCTCTCGGCGACCGATTCGTCTCGCAGACGGACACCGAAGTCCTGCTCGCGGCGTACGCTCGCTGGGGCGTTCAATGCCTCGCTCGGTTCGTGGGAATGTTCGCGTTCGCGATCTGGGACGAGCCCCGGAAACGGCTGTTCATAGCGCGCGACCGCGTCGGCAAGAAACCGCTCTACTACGCCGAATCCCGGGGGCGTCTCGCGTTCGGATCGGAGCTCAAGTGCCTTCTCGCTGATCCCGACCTGTCGCGCGAGATCGATCCGGACGCCGTGTCCCTCTATCTGCGCTACGGATACGTTCCCGCTCCGCTCTCGATCTTCCGCGCGGTCAGAAAGCTGCCTGCCGGGCATTACGGGGTTTACGAAAACGGCCGTCTACGCGTCGAGAGGTACTGGGACCCGGTCCCGATAGCGCTCGGCCCCAGGTACGACCGCGGCGCGGAAGCCGCTGAAGCAGATCTCGGCGCACTGCTGCGCGACTCCGTTGCCGGCCGGATGATTTCGGACGTCCCCCTCGGCGCGTTTCTCTCGGGAGGTATCGACTCCTCTCTCGTCGTCGCACTGATGCAGGAGCAGAGCGCGACGCCCGTCAAGACTTTCACCATCCGTTTCGACAACCCCGAACACAACGAAGCGGACCACGCCGCGGCGGTAGCGCGACACCTCGGCACCGAGCACTTCGAGGAGACCTGCGGAGTTTCGGAGATGCTCGACATCGTCGATGTGCTTCCCGATTTTTTCGACGAGCCGTTTGCGGATCCCTCCGCGATACCGACGTACCTCGTGTCGAAGATCACCCGGCGCCATGTCACCGTTGCGTTATCGGGAGACGGGGGAGACGAGCTGTTCTTCGGGTACGGGCGGTACGAGAGGTACGCGGCGACCCGCCGTCTGCTCGAGGCGCCGCGCTTTCTCCGGCATGCCCTCGCGGGGATCGCGCAGTCCCTTCCCCATCCCCGGTTTGCCCGCGCCGCCGACGCGTTGAGAGAGGACGACCCCGACGGGTACGCCCGGTTCATATCCTGGTGGCCGGATGCGGAGATACGCCGCCTCACGGGCCGCCCGACTCCCGAGGGCCCGTCGTACGTCGAAACCCTTCGGCGCCTGGGAGCGATGGTTCCGGAAGAGCGCCCGCCGGTCCTGGATCTGCTGACGTACCTTCCAGACGACATCCTCACGAAGGTCGATCGTGCCTCGATGGCAGTCGGCCTGGAAGCCAGAGCACCCCTTCTGGACCATCGCATCGTCGAGTTCGCGATGGCGCTTCCCCAGAGCCTCAAGTCTTCGGGGGGAACCAGCAAGTGGCTTCTGCGGAAGATCCTTTACAGGAAGGTTCCGCGAGAGCTCGTCGAACGGCCGAAAATGGGCTTCGGTGTTCCCATGGCGGACTGGCTCCGCGGCCCTCTGCGCGACCGCATGAACCGGGACCTCTCCTCGCCCGAGCTTGAAACGCTGGGGATCGACGCGGCTGTCGCGCGTGCCGCGTGGACGGAGTTTCTCGCCAACGGGCACCGGGGACCCAACCTGATCTGGAACCTGTTCTCGCTCATTCAGTGGTCGAAGCGCTGGGCCCCGGGCGCTTGCGCCCACGCGCCAATCGACGACCTCACGCACTTCGATCAGCTTCCGGTGGCCACCGCAACGTCCTGACGGCGATGTTTCCGGCGCGGACCGCCAGCGCCCCGCGGAAACCCTCGCCCGGCTCGAGATCCTTCAAGAGCCAGCGGGCAGTCTCCGCCGCGTCCGCCGAGCCGAAAGTCGGGACCGGATGAGGACCGTGGCCGACGACGCTGAATGCTTCGAGCGGCAGCGAAAGCCCCTGGCCTCGCCCTTTGATGTACGCCTCTTTGCGCGTCCAGATCCGAAAGAACTCGGAGCTTCGCGCGTTGTCGGGCAGCGCCCGAAGCGCCGCGACTTCCTCGGGTGCGAAAAAACGCGCGGCCAGATCCTGCCAGTCCTCGCTCTCGCGCACGAACTCCACGTCGACCCCCACCGCGAAACCTGAGGTCACCGCCAGGAGCACGAGAGTCGAAGAGTGGGCGAGATTGAAAGAGATCGGGTCCGCCGAGATCTCGGACGAGAGTCGCGGTTTGCCTTCCGGATCATACTCGAACGTCAGGGACACTCCATGCCGCCCCAGGTGGGATCCGAGAAGGCTGCGAAGAACCCCGCGGGCGGCCGCGAACGAATCCCCGTCTTTACGGAAACGAAATCGCGCGGCCCGATCCCGCTCGTCCTCGCTCAAGAGGTGGCGAAGTTCGTTCCAGGCGATCCCGGCATCCGAGAGGTCCGCCCGCCACACCTGAACCTCCTCCCTGCAAAGAGGGGGCGGGACAGGCACCGACTTCCACTCGGGCGGAGGCAGCCGGGATCTCACGGGTGAGCGCCGAAATCCCTGACCGCCACCTCCGAGGTCATGTCTGCGTGTGGCTCGGCGGTGCGAAGGGGTTGTGTTTCAGGCTCTCGAGCATCTTCCGAACCACCTCTTTCCAGTTGAGACGCGCGGCGACCTGCGCCCGTGACGCCTCCGAGAATCGCCGCCACAGGGGCGGGTCGCTCAAAAGGCGCGCGATGCGTAAGCGAATTGCGACGGGTCGCCCTTGCCGACGACGTACTCGGCCTGCCGGAGCCACCTGAGAAAACGGCTCAAATATGAGATTGCACAACACTTGACTTGACAGCTCCGCGTGAACAAGAGGATATTAAGCGTCAGATTCGTTTATTCCCGCTTGAAATAATTTTCGCCGGAGGGCCGGAATGAAGTTAGCAAAGGCGCTGTGTTCCGCATCGTTCGCTTTGATTCTCCTGAGCAATTTCAGCCTGGCACAGACCCGAGCGGAGAAGGAGAGCATCGAAAGGGAGTCGCGAGGGAGCCGCCCGACACTTCTGAGACGCTCCGTGCTCAGCCCGCAACAGGGCGGCACGTGTGCGGTTCCGAACGTCATCACGACGCTTCCCTTCTCGGATACGGGAAATACCACGGGCCTCGCCAATACCGTCTCCGCCGTCGGGACGGGGGCGGGATGTGGGAGCATCACTGCTTCGGCCGGACAGGTGAACGGACCGGACGTCGTCTACCAGTTCACGGTCGGGGCCGGGAACAATTTGACTTTCCTGGTGACGCCCACCAGCCCCGATCCGGTGAATTTTCCGTACGATCCGGCGATCTACATACTCTCCGCGTGCGGGAACGGCACCACCTGCGCGAACGGAGCGGACATCAACGGCGACAACCAGCAGGAGACCCTGACGGTCTCGGGGCTGGCGCCGGGCACGTACTACTTCTACGTCGATTCGTTTTACACGGCCAACGTCCGGCGTCAGGGCCCCTACACGCTTTCCGTCACGGGATCCCTCGGCGTGGTCAACACGCCGACTCCGACGTCTACCCCGACGGCGACGGCTACGAACACTTTCACCAATACACCCACCAACACGCGGACCAATACGGCCACCAACACGCCGACCAATACACCCACCAACACGCCGACCAATACGGCCACCAACACGCCGACCAGCACGGCCACAAACACGGCGACCAGTACTCCCACAAACACGGCGACCAGCACTCCGACCAACACACCCTCGACCACCCCGACCGTGACCCGGACGAGCACGGCGACGCCCACTGGAACGCTCGTGCCCACCTTCACCCCGACCGTCACAAACACCCCTTCGTCGGCGTTGACCGCGACGCCGACGCCGTTCGGTGGTGGCGGCCCGGGCGGGTCGCCCGCTACGCCGATTCCGATGATGTCCGGCTGGACACTGGGGATCTTCGCTCTCAGCCTCGCCGCCGCAGCCCTGTATCTGGCTCGCCGTAACGGATAGTTACCGGCCGCGCCGTCCGCCGGTCCGGGCCTCCAAGCCTCGGGCCGGCGGGCGGCGCGGTTTTCTTTTCCATGTGGAGTACGGAAGCACCCGCCGGGTCGCTGGCGCGGGGTTTCCCCCGGTCAGTGACTGGCCTGCGACACCGCACGGCGCGGGTCCGCGGCGGCGGCGAGCAGGCGGGTCAATTCGCTCGAAACGGCGCGAACGAAGTCGCCCTTCAGCAGGTCCCGGTGCCCCCCGGGCCTGTGCTCTCCGGGGATCGCGTGGACCTCGAGGTTCCCGGCAACCAGGCGCTCCCAGCCCAGGTTCGGGTCGTGAAAGAGGCCCTGAGTCTCGAAAATGACCATGCTGCCGGGATAGACCCCCGGCCGGTATTTCCGCTCGGCTTCCGCGTGGTTAACGAGGAAGTAGACCCTCCGGATCGCGGCGGGCACCGGGCGGCCGCGGTCTCGAGACCATTCCCCGACGCGGTACTGCAGAGTCATCGTCCGGGCGATCCACTGATTGACGATTTTCTGACGCACGTATCCGGCGCGGCGGCCACGGGGAAGGTCGAGGAGCTTCCTCCACTCGCGGGCGAACCTTTCGGCCAGTGACCTTGCCGAAGGGGAGGACGGTTTACGATCGGCGGAATAGTCGTATCCGGGCGACGCCGTCCAGAGAAACGAGGAGGCCGACCGTCTCCCCCGCCGCCCGAAGCTGCCGGGCCATTTCGAACCCGATGATCGCGCCGAAACAGAAGCCCGCCAGAGAATAAGG
>JBBQDF010000095.1:0-8642 GCA_038319475.1 Thermoanaerobaculia bacterium | reverse complement strand
CCCTGGAACCGTGCGCGGACGTCATTCGCATTCCAGAAAAAATGGACGTACGTCTTCTTGTCCGCGACGATCGTGTTCTTCTCGAACCACGCCGCCCAGGCCGGCGGAGATCCGGGAGCGGCCGCCGGGAGGCCGCCCGCGCGCACCGCCCCGATCGCGAGCCCGAGGGCGGCGGCCAGAGCCCACGCGAAGCATCGCCGGGGGCGCGGTTCTCGCACGGCCGGCGGCGGGTGCGGGGCCCGGGTCATCCGGTTCCGAGTCCGAACAGGGTCTTCGTGAAGCTCGCGACCCGTTCGAGAGGATAAAAGAACAGAAGCCATCCGAAGGCGACGAAGGCGTCGGTGAGGGCGATCCCCGCCCAGCGGCTTCCGGGAAAAACCGCGAAGCGTTTCCCCCATCGCGACTTCTCCCAAACGCTGTGAGCCGTCAGTCCCGCGCCATGGTACAGACCCCACAAACCGAAGTGCCACGCGGCCCCGTGCCAGAGGCCGCAAACGAACATCGTCAGGGAGAGGTTCGCTGCCTTCAGCGCGATTCCGCGGCGGCCACCCCCGAGGGGAATGTACAGGTAGTCGCGGATCCAACTGGAAAGCGAGATGTGCCACCGCTGCCAGAACTCGGCGATGTTGCGAGCGATGTACGGATAACGGAAATTCTCCGGCAGCTCGACGCCGAGCATCCGGGCGAGGCCGATGGCGATGTCACTGTAGCCGCTGAAGTCGAAGAGGATCCGCACGGAGAGGAGGAAGAGGAGCAGCAGCACTCCCGAGGAGGAGACGCGCGATCGTTTCTCCAGAAGCTCGATTGCGAGCGCAGCGCTGTCCGCCACGACGAGTTTTTTGAAGAACCCGACGAGCACCCGGCTCGCCCCTGAGAGCGCGCCCGCCACCCCGGGGCGGTGCATCCCCTCCCGCACCTGCCCGAGAAAGGGCTGGTACCGCTTGATCGGTCCCGACACGATCGAAGGGAAGAAGATCGAAAAGTACGCGAACCGGAACGGGTTTCGGATGGGGCGGGAGCCGTGTTGCACGTCGGTGAGGTAGTGGACGAACTCGAACGTGAAAAAGGAGATCGCGAGCGGGAGGGCAATCTGCGCCGCCTCGCGCGCCGGGAAACCTCCCGCGGCCGAGGCGGCCCCGCCGTAGGGAATCGCGGAGAAAAGCAGCGCCCGGTACTTGTAATAGACGAGCGACAACACCGGCACCGCGACGGCCGCAGCGAAGACGAGGCGCCGCTTCCGCGAGCCCGCATCGAGGCGGGGGATCCAGAGACCGAATCCGTACGTGACCCCGGCGACGACGACGATCGGCGCGACTCCGGCAGGGCCTGCGAAATGGAAGTGGAACACCGCGCTTGCGAGAAGGATGAAGAAGAAGCGCGCGCGGGCCGAGGGAATGACGAGAAATCCCGCGTACGCGGCTGCAAAAAAAAGGAGGAACCAGCTCGTGTTGAAGATCACGACTCAGAAGTCGACGTAGATGAACCTGGACGAGGAGAGATCGCCCGCCAGGAGAAGGATGGCGAGGAAGCCGAAAAAGAGGAGCAGGCCGACCGCCACTCCCGCGGCGAGGCTCCGGCGGCGGATCATTCCTCGATCAGGCGCGCAAGCTCGCCCGCGTACTCGCGGTTTCCCGCAGCGGTCAGGTGGCAGTGATCGAGGAAGCGGCCCGTCGGGTAGCGATCGGACCAGTCCCGGTAGTCGATGCCGCCCGCAACGCGGGACCGAACGAACGACGCGAGGACGGAGCGGTTCGCGCGGAGCGTCTCGGGGGACTCCACGAAGTCCGGGTTCTGCGGCGTCAGAACGACCACGGCTCGGTTCGTGCCGGCGAGCTCCTGCAACAGGCGATCGAGTACGACGAACGAGGCGGAGGACGTCTTCCAATGGCCAGTGTAATACCCGGCGACCTTCAGTCGCAGCGCCGCCTCCTGCAGGTCCGCATCGCCGTCGGCTCCAAGAAGCCCCTCGACGGCGCGCCGGAAGAAGTCGCGACGCGTAGGGAAGTACCAGAGGCATTTCAACATCGCTGTCGAACGCAGAAGCGAGGAATGCTCGAACGCCCGGTCCGGCAGCGTCCGCTCGATGCCCGGCCGGAGGGGAACGGCTTGCGAGGGTAGAGCGCCCGCGAGGAATTCTCGGGAGAGGGCCTTGGCGGGATTCTCGAACTCCGCCGCGAACATCCGCACGTTCAAGAGCAAGAGCGTCCGGGGCGGCGCTGCCGGATGGAGCAGTCGGGCGACGCCTTCGAGGTCGGGGAGGAGCATGCCGTCGGCGGCGAGACTCTCGACGTGCCGGCCACGCCGCCCCGCCTGCTCGCGCAACTGGGACGCCAGTGCGGCGCGGCGCGCCCCGGGCGTGCCGTGCTCTAGAAGGGCGGAGGCGCCGAGAACGCTGTCGCCGAGAAGGAATGCCGGGCGCGATTGCCTGCCCGCCCATCGGATGCGGTCCTGGAGCTCGGGGACGCTTGAGACCGTTCCCGAGAAATCGAAACGCCGGTACCAGAACCCGGACCGGGCGGCGCCTCGGCTTGCTGCCTCGGCGGCGGCGAGGAGGAGGAAAAACGTTGCCGCCGCGGCGAGAGCGAAGGCCGGATCCGCGCCTCGCGCCGGCGGCAGATCCGGTTCGAATTCCGGGCCGGAAAGCACGTCGGCGGCCAAGATCCCCGAAGTATAGATGCGGCGCGGAGCAGCCGGTGCACCCGGGACGCTCGATCGGATGTCCGAGAAGGGTCGTCGACTCATCGGCGACGGAGCCGGCCGCGGTGGACCGGGGTGTCGCGGCTCGGCGCCTTGCGGCGCCCGTCTCCATTGAGAGGGGTCTACTAGGCACGCGGCCGGTTGATCGGCGCTCAACGTCCCACAAAGAGAATCAGCGACGCGTCCGGCAGCCGCGCGACCAGGCGCGCCGTCCCTTTGGTAGCGAGCATCCGCACCAGGGCCGGGCTCTCCTGATAGGGGTGGAGGAGAAGGTATGTCCGCCGCCCCGGCGCGGCGGAGGCGAGGGACCGCTCGAGGGCGGCGACGTCGCCGTCGTTGGGCGGGCGCGGCGTAAACCAGCCGGGATGGAGCGCCAGTTCCGCCGGGTAGGATTCGAGGGGGACGCGGATTACCGCACGGTCCGAGGAGAGACGCGCCGGCAGATAGAACCCCGCCCCGGCCACGACCGCGTCCCCCGGCTGGATGCGGGAGGTCAGCGCCGCGACCGCGTCCGCGTAGCGGGAGGCCGGAGGCGCGGAGGAGAGTACGAGCGCGGCAGAGAGCGCGCCGACGGCAAGCACGGCTCGGGCGCAGGCCCGGGACGCCCCGCTGCGAGTGCCCGCGGCGGCCACGCCCCACAGCCACACTCCGAGCACCGCCATCTCGGTGCGTCCCGCAAAAGCGGCGGGGCGGACGAACGAGAGCGTTGCCACTCCAGCCAGCGCCAGAAGCGAAACGGCGACGGCGGCTCGCGCGTCCGGTTCGTCCGAGCGCAGGGCGTAGAGCGCGGTTGCCGCGGCGAGCAGGGCCCCCGCGGCGACGAGCGCCGGCGGCAGGATGACGCCGAAGTTCGGCGCAAGCCGGCCCGCTCCGCCGAGCGCCGACAGAAATCCGCCGGCCGAAATGAGAACGGGCTCGCGAATCCATGCGGTCGCCTCGGACGGCTGCCGGAGAAGTCTGGGTATCCACGGCGCAAAGAGGGCGCCGGCGGCGCCGAGAGCCGCGACGGAGCGCCACCGGCGTCGCGCCGCGGCGACCACCACCGCGGCCCCGAGGAAGAAAATCGCCAAGGAATGGATCGCGAGCGCCGCGGCGGCCGCCGCTCCACCGAGCGCCAGTCTCGCGGGCTTTTCCGGGCCGCGCAGGAGCGCGAGGAAGACGACGAGGTCGAGCAGCGCCAGCAGCGCGTAGGCGCGCGCTTCGGCTCCGTAGAGGAGGACGAGGGGCGCGCAGGCGCAGAGCAGCGCGAAGGTTCGCCGCGACGGACCTTGCGGGAGCGACATCGCGCACGCACCGAGCAGGAGTGCCGCGATCCACGAGGGAACACGCGCGAGGTTGTCCGGAAGTGAGAGGGTTTCGGCAAGGTGCACGACGGGCTTTTCGAGGAGATAGAAGAGTGGAGGGCCGGAGTCGCTCCGCAGCACCTCGAGCAGCGCCGGGAGCGACAGCCGCGAGGCCCAGACGGTGAAGATCTCGTCATGCCAGAGGGGCCGGGTGAGAATCAGCCACAGCCGCGCGGCGGCCGCCGCTCCGGCAAGCGCGAAGACGACCCCCTCCGCGCGGCGCGACCCCGCCCTGTTTGGTCTTTCCTCTTCGATCCTCTATGCTAACTCCCAGTCAGGTGCCGAAAATTTGGCGGGCCGCCGCGAGGACCGCGCGCTTCCACCCGGCGACCGGTCCGGGCCGATCGGGCGGATTCCCTCCGCGTGAACACGGAGGCAAGAGTTGAAAAACTCCGACGACGGCGCTGGCGCCCTTCTCCGGCAGCCTGCTGAGTGAAATCGGAGAATTCTCAGGGGTTCGAGGGAGCACCGCCCTTCGTGCGGTCGCTGCCCGTGCTCAGTTTCGCCCTTCTTCTTCTGGTCGTCTACGCGGATCCCCTTCTGAGCCGCCGGAATTTCACCGGCCGGGACATGCCGGGCTACCACCTTCCCGTCGAGCACGCGATCCACGACGCCTGGTCGCGGGGACGAGTCCCGGTCTGGTTTGCCGGCATCTCCGGTGGCCGGCCGCTCCTCGGCAATCCGAACGCGGGCGCGCTCTACCCGGTCCGCCCGCTTCTCTCGGTTCTGCCTTTTCCCGCCGCGATGCGGATTTATCCGGTCCTCCATCACTTCATCGCGGCCGCGGGGATGGTCCTTCTCCTCGGCCTCCTCGGCATGTCGGCCGAGGCCGCGTGGATCGGGGCGGTCACGTATGCGCTCTCGGGCGTCATGGTGTCGGAAGTGATCTTCACGAACATTCAGCCGGGAATGGCCATCCTTCCGTGGTTCCTGTGGGCCCTCGGCCGCGGCGGCGGCCGGGCGGGGCGCGTCCTTCTTCTCTCCATCCTGTTCGGCCTCGCTTTTTCCATCGGGGACGTTTTTTCGTGCGTGCTCATCCTGCTCTGCTGCGCGCTCTGGCTCGCGTTCCAGACCGAAGTGGAGGGACAGAAACAAGGCCTCGCCGCCGTGGCCGCGGGTGTCGTTCTCGGCGGTCTCCTGGCCGCGCCGCAGCTCGTCGCCGCGGGGCTCTGGATTCCGTTCACCAACCGCAGCGTGCTCGGCATGAAGCTCGGCGAGGTGTTTCTCTATTCGATCTCCCCCTTCCGCCTTCTCGAGCTGATCGTCCCCTTTCCGTTCGGGAATACCTGGGAGGTCGATCCGCACTTCGTCTGGGGGTGGCCCGTCTTCCGCAACAAGCAGATCGGGTTCTTCGCCACCCTCTATCCGGGAGCTCTCGCGCTCATCGCTCTGGTGACGCTGCGCCGATCGACGAAGCCGGGGGTGCGGTTCGCGAAAGCTCTCCTCGTAACGACCCTGGCGATTTCCGTCCCGCCGAGTCTCTGGCCCGCGCGGTGGAACAACGTCGCGTCCCCTCTGCCGCTGCGGTACCCGGAGAAATTTGCCGTCGGCATCGTCCTGGCGCTCGCGATCCTGGCGGCGAGCGCGTTTGACGAGTACCGTGCGGGCGCCCGTGCCGGCCGCTGGGTGCTCGGTGTCGGCGCCGCGCTCGCTCTCGCGTCGGCGGCGGCGGCCCTGTTCCCCGCTCCCGCCGGAGGGTTCGCGACCGCGGCCGTCGGCGCGGAGAGCCGGTTCGCGGCAATCGCGGGCGCTCGGATTCCCGGAGCGCTGGCCGAGGGAGGACTGCTCTGGATGGCCACTCTGATCGCGCTCGAAGCCGCTCGCCGGCCGCGGGCGGGGCTCGCGATGGCGCTTTTCGTTCTGACGCTCGTCCCGGTTCTCGCCACCCGGCGGATCGCGCTCACGACCTCGCAGGAGGATCTGCTCGCGGCGACGCCCTTCGACCTCTGGCTTTCGAAGCGGGACCCCGGGCGCTCTTACGCAACGATGAGCGAGGCGGCATACCAGAAGCCTTCGGCGATTGAGGCGGCCAACGAGGGAGTCGACCCGAACTTCCGGCGCAACTGGGACCATTACGCTCACACCCTCTGGGGCCGCCCGACGGTGCTGAACTACGACTTCGACGGAGGCGATCTCTCCCGCCTCGAAACGCTCCGGCAGACGGCGGCGATGGCCGCCACTTACCGCGACTCGAATCATTTCTGGGGAGGCCTGGGCCTCCGGTGGGGGATCCGTTATCGCGATCAGCGCGCCTTCGCAGGGTACAGGGCGGTCGGAGGAGACACGCTTCAACTCTGGGACGAGCACGAGCGGCCGTTTCCAATGGTCCGGCTGGCGCAGACGTGGCTCGAAGCCGGCACCGCGGCGTCGGCGCTCCCCCTTCTCGGCCAGCTCGCTCCCGGCGGGATCGTCGTCGAGTCGGGCAGGACCGGGCGAGGGACGGCGCGGCCCGGGTCCGTTCGGGTCCTCGAGAACAGTGCGGAACGGTTGACTGTAGATACCCGCTCTCCGGACTCGACGTGGCTGTTCGTCGTCCGGGGATTCTTTCCTTACCGGCGCGTTTTCATCGACGGCCGCTTGACCGAGCCGGTCCCGGCGGACGTCGCGTTTTCGGCGATCCCGATTCCGGCGGGCGCGCATCGCGTCGAATGGCAGGAGCGGGTTCCGGGCTGGGAGCTGTCGCGCTGGGGGCCGGCGCTCTTCGTCCTCGGGATTGCCGGGGTCTTTGCGCATTCGGCGAAGCGAAAGGAACCCGCATGAAGCCGCATCAGGTTCTCGTCCTGCTGGTGGCAGCGGCTGCCCTCCCGGGATTCGGGTGCCGGAAGAGCGGGCCGCCTCCTTTGACGCGCGCGATGGCCGCGGATCTCAGGCGCCCCGCCGAAGAATGGCTGCGGGAGGAGCCCGTCGCGCTCCTGCGCGACTACGTTCGCATCGAAACCACGGCGGCGCGCGGGGAGCGGGAGGGCGTCGAGTTTCTCCGGCGGTTTTTCGAGTGCGACGATATTCCGACCGAGATCGTCTGCCCCGCGCCCGGACGGTGCAACATCCTCGCGCGCCTGGCGGGGAAGAGCCGCGAGGGAGCCCTCCTCCTCCTGAATCACGTGGATGTCGCCGACGTCTACCCGGCGGGCTGGAAGGAAGCGCCGCCCTTCGAAGGCAGGATCAAGCAGGGGTTCCTGTACGGCCGCGGCGCCTACGACATGAAGTCGCTCGGACTGGTTCAGGCCCTCGCCATGCGCCACCTGAAGCGCCACGGCATCGTCCCGGAATCGGACATCCTTTTCCTCGGCGAGGCGGACGAGGAGGGAGGGCAGAAGTGGGGGAGCCGCTGGCTTCTCGAGAATCGTCGCGACTGGTTTACGGGCGTCGCGGCCGTGCTGAACGAGGGCGGCACGAACGAGATGATCCTGCGGGACGTGCGTTACTGGGGCCTGGAGACGGTCCAGGCCGGTTACGGGCTCCTGCAGTTCGAGGCAGGCGCGAAGGAACCGCTCGTCGAGCTCACGAAGAAGTGGGCGAGGCTTCCCGGTGAGCCCGTGCCGGCACACCCCCACGTGGTGGAAGCCTTTCAGATCCTCGCCAATCATCTCTCGCATCCCTACACGGACCCGTTGCGGCACTTAGATCGCGTGCGCCGCGACCCGAAGGAGCTCTCCATCCTACCGGACCGGTACGGCAGCTTTCTCGAGTCTCGGGCGCACTGGTCGGAGGTTTACCCCCAGGCGGCGTCCGCCCCCCCGCGCCTGCGGGCCTACGTCGTGGTGTCGACGCCTCCGGGCGTTTCCCCGGACCCCTATCTCGAGGCGATGCGGCAGGAGGCGCGAAGCCGGGGGATCCAGATCGTCACGGACTTTTCGAGTGGCCCGACCACGGCGAGCCCTTATCCGACTCCATTTACCCGGCTTCTCCTTCAGGTGACCGGCGACCGCTACCCCGGAACGCCCTTTGGCCCCATGCCCATGTTCGGAGGGGTGACCACCTCGATCCACTTCCGGCGCGAGAAAATGGCCGCCTACGGCTACTCGACGATTCCCATGAACATCACGGACATGGCGCGGCGTCACGGAAACGAGGAGCGGATCTACCTGCGGGACTTTCTGAGCGGGGTTCTGCTCTTCAACGAGGTCCTCGAGGAGTTCGCGTTCACGCCGCGCGAAAAATTGTCACTTGCTGAGACGAAACCCTGACAGTTCGCGGCGTGGCCTCTTCCCGTCCGGAACGTGACGCTCTGGAAACACATGACTTATGGACGAAGGCATATGGCCCCCCGATTGCTCTATGGATGGCAACGCAACAACGTCTGAAATGAGAAATGGAGCATCCATGAAGAAGCGGGAATCTGGTTTTACCCTGATCGAGCTGTTGATCGTCATCGCGATCATCGGCATCCTGGCGGCGATCGCGATTCCGAATCTGTTGAATGCGGTGCAGCGCGGCAAGCAGAAGCGGACGATGTCGGACGTCCGCGCTCTGGCGACGGCGATCGAGTCGTACGCGGTGGACAACAACGTGTATCCCGACGCGGCGTGCGCCGCGGGTCTCTACACGACGACCGGCACGGCACTGACGACGGGCGGCTTCACGCGTCTTTCCCCGACCTAC
>JBBQDF010000094.1:0-8668 GCA_038319475.1 Thermoanaerobaculia bacterium | reverse complement strand
GGAGCAGCCGTCTTGGCCGCAGCGCGGGGAGCGGCCAGGCGAGAAGCCGCGCGGGCCGACGCGAGTCTCGCGGCGGCGCGGGGCGACGCCTCTGCCGAAGCGGGGCTCTTGGGACCCGAGACCGCCGGGTTGTTGCCCAGGCTTCCGACCCGAATCTCTTTCATGTCCTGGCCCGTGGCGGACTTGATCTTGGCCTTCTGTTCGTCCGTGAGCTTGATCCTGACTTCATTTGGCATGGTTGCCTCCTCTTTTCCTCTTCCCATCGCAAAGCACAGGCCAGTATAGGAGCCTGGTAACTCTTTTAAAATAAACGGTATAGTTTCTAAATCGCGCATGCGAGCGAGTTTAAATTTCAACCAGGGATGAATTATTCACCGCTCCGTCCCTCAAAGCCCGTGCTTGCGGCAGAGATACTTGATCTGGTTCGCGTCGAGCCCGAGACGCCGGGCCGCCTCGGCTTTGACGCCACCCGCGCTCTCGATCGCGTCCGCCAGCAGCCGGCGCTCGTAAGCCCGGACGGCGTCGGCGAACGGAAGGGAGCTGCCGGCCGGCGCCGCTTCCTGCGCGCGAAACACGCGCGGCAGATCTTGCTCTTCGATCGATTCCGACTCCGAGAAGAGCACGAGCATCTCTATGACGTGCTCGAGCTCGCGCACGTTTCCCTTCCAGGGGTGCCGCCGCAGGAGCTCGAAGGCCGGCGGAGAAATCGTTTTCTGCCCGCGGCGATGCTTCGCGGAGAATCGCGCGAGGAAGTGCTCCGCTAGCAAACTCAGGTCCTCTCCGCGGTCGCGCAGCGGCGGAATCCGGATCGGCACGGTGTTGATCCGGTAGAAGAGGTCCTCACGAAACGTACCGGACGCGACTCGCGATTCGAGGTTTTCGTTGGTCGCCGTGACCAGCCGGAAGTCGACGGGCAGAGTCCGCCGCCCTCCGACGCGCTCGAGCTCGTGGGATTCGAGGACCCGGAGCAGCTTCGCCTGCACCGCGGGCGACAGCGTCCCGATTTCGTCCAGAAACAGCGTTCCCCCCTGCGCCAGCTCGAAGCGGCCCGGACGCGAAGTGACGGCGCCGGTGAACGCGCCTCGCTCGTGTCCGAAGAGCTCGGATTCCGCGAGGCTGTCGGGGAACCCCGATGCATTGATGGCGACGAAGGCCCCGCCCGCCCTTCTGCTGCGCTCGTGGATCGAATGCGCGACGAGCTCTTTTCCCGTGCCGCTCTCCCCCTGGATCAGCACCGCGGCATCCGAAGGCGCCACCTGTTCGATCTCCCGAAACAACCGCCGCATTCCCGGGCTCTCGCCGATCAGCCGGTCGAAGGACTTCTGCTCCCGAGCATGCTCGCGCAGCTCCCGGTTTTCGACCACGAGGCGGCGGCGCTCGAGCGCCCGCTTCAGAATGATCTTCACCTCCGCCGGGTCGAGCGGCTTGCGGAAGAAGTCAAACGCTCCGAGCTCGATGGCGTGCAGGGCCGCGCCGCGGTCCGCCTCCCCGGACATCATGACCACCGTCGCGTCCGGATTGCGGCGGCGCGCCTCCTTCAAAAGCGCGAAGCCCTCTTCGACGAGGCCGCTCGGCGGCAGTCGGAGGTCGAAAAGGAAAAGGTCCGGGTCGGACTCCAGCAGCGCGCGGCCTGCGTCCGCGTCCTTCGCCGCCGTGACTTCGAAGGATCCCTTGAGCGCCCATGTGAGCTGGTCCAGGAGGATCGGGTCGTCCTCCACGACGAGCACGCGTCCCAGCGGCCGGTTTTCCGGGCTCACGGTTCCGGGCGGGCGGCGGAAAAGGAGAGACGCACGACCGTGCCCTCGCCGGACTGGCTGCGCACGCGGATCTTTCCGCCGTGGTGTCGGACGATCTGCGCCGCCGTGAAGACTCCCAGCCCGACGCCGTCCGGCTTCGTCGTCTGAAAGGGACGGAAGAGGCGGTCGGAGACGAACTCGCGCGACATGCCCTCGCCGTTGTCGATGATCTCCAGGATCGCGCGCTGTCGGTCGCCTGAGCCGCGCGGGAAGCTCCGGATGAGCACCTTGCCGGCAGGGGCCGCGGCTTCGAGGGCGTTCTCGACGAGGCTTGCCAGCGCGTCGCGGAGGAAGTACAGGTCCCCCCAGACCGAGGGAATCGCACCGAGCGCGAGAGAGAGCACCGGAAGGCGCGACGCTTCCCCCGCTGAAAGCCGCGCGCCCCGCCGGGTGGCCCCGCCCGCGATCTCCCGCAGGATTCCGTTCAAATCGAGCTCCACCTTGATCAGGACCTCGGTGTCCTGTCCCGACCAGCGCCGGACGATGCCGTCGAGGCGGCCAATCGTCGAGTCCAGGGCTTCCTCGATCGACTGCTTGAACTCCGGGTTTCCGTAGTGCTCCTCGAGATTCGACCTCAGCATCTGGAGTCGGAAACCCAGGTTCCGGATGTCGTGGATCAGGACGCTGTCGAGGGCCGAGCGCAGGGGCTTCGAGGTGCGGCGGGACCCCGCGGTCACGGCCGGCGCGGGCCGGGCAGATGGACCTGGACGGCCACGCCCGGGCGCAGCGTGGCCGGAGCGGGGTTGTGAGCGACGCGCACGATCACCTCGACGCTGCCGCTGCCGGCGTCGACTGTCGGGCTGATGTATTCGACCCGTCCCGTGGCGCGGACCTTCGGGGCGTTTTCGGGCGCGACCTCGACTGGATCTCCCCGCTTCAATCCCGCGAGGTCCTTGTCGGGAACGTAGATCCGCGCGAGCAGAGGCTCCAGAGCCGTGACCTTGAAGAGCGGCTGGTTCTGCACGTCGACGACCTTCTGTCCGAGCCGGGCGAGCTTGTCGGTCACGACGCCGGTGAAGGGGGCGCGAATGACGGTGTAGTCGCGGAGGGTCTTCGCCTTGTCGAGAGCCGCGGTCGCCACCGCGTAGCGGGCCCGGGCGGTGTCCAGGTCCGCCGCGGACGCCAGGTTCATCCCGGAAAGCGTGCGCGCGCGCTCGAATTCCGCGCGCTTCAACTGCATGTCTTCCTTCGCCTGCCGCACTTCGCTCTCGGCCTCCCTCTGATCGAGAGTCGCGAGCGGCTGCCCCTTCACGACCTTCGTTCCGCGGTCTGCCGAGATCGACTCGATGATTCCGGTGATGCGGGACGACACCAGGACCTCCTGGTCGACCATGAGGTGGGACGAGTAGACGGTGCCCGACGGGGCGGCGGCGGGAGCCCGTTCGGGCACGGCCGCGAGAAGGGCGAGCGTGAAAAAAACTGGGATCATTAAAGCCGGTGAATCGAGATGCTATCGCACGGGTCGCCCTTCCTCGGAGGAAACAGACCCGCAGCCGCGGCGGGTGTGATCGGGGCGCGGCGGGTCAGCCCTGGTTTTTTGCGGGCACCGCGGCGCCCGCCAGGCGGCGTCCCACGCGGCGGGGACCGCCGCCTGAAACGTCGAGCGCCACCTGAACGAAAAGTCTGACGCCGGGAAGGCGCAGGAGGCATCCGAGAGCCGCCCATCGGAGGTCGATGTGCTCGAGCGCCCTCGCGAACGCCGCGACACCCTCCTCCGACCAGCCGCCATCCTCGTAAGTCAGCCGGAGGAGGTCCCGCGTCGGGTGCTCTTCCGCCGGAAGTATTTCCAGAGCCCGCGGGTGGCGCCGGGTCAGCCACGCCTCGAGCGCGGAACAGGGGCCGCAGCTTTCCGCGACGTAGAGCCGGGCGGCGGTGGAGCGATACGGTCTCCATCGGGGCCGCCACGCGGCAACGGATCTCCGATACGCGCGCCACTCTTCACCGAATCGGCGGGCGAGCTCCTCGTCCTCGTGCCACCGCGCAAACCCCGCCCCGTAGGCGACCGCGACCAGGCCTGCGATCACGAGCCACAGGCTGCCGGCCGCTGCCCCGACGCCGACGAGCAGCAGCGCGAGAGAGGCCTGCATGGGATTGGCGACGTAGGCGTAGACACCGGTCGTCACGAGCTTCCTCGGTGGATCGTACGGGACCGGCGTCCCGCGCCCGCGCTGGCAGAATTCACACAGCGCGGAAAGACCGGGAAGCGCCGCGGCAAACAGGAGCTGGAGGGCGACGCCTCGGGTCCACGGGGGCCATGCCGCGATCCAGAGCCGGTTTTCGCCGGTCAGCTGCAGGATCGCGGCGGGCAGCACCGCCAGCATCAACGACGAAAAAGCGATGAATTGAAGGACGGCGCGGCCCCGAAGGTGAATGTCGCGAGTCGTCCAGCGGCCGAGCAGTTGAGAAGGGACGAAGCACACGGCGAGTGCGAGCGCCTCTCCCGCGAGCCAGCCGGGGCCGAGGGAAACGACCGGATAGAAGAAGGGCATCAGCAGCAGGTCGATCGCCGTCATCCCGCCCGCAACGAACGCGAGCGGCAGTCCGGGAAACGCGAGAGCGACCGCGGGTCCCCACAGAACCGACCATCCGATCACGAGGTCGACCGGGATGCCGAGCAGCAATCCGCCGCGCGCACCGAAGTTCCACCAGAACAGGCGCTGCGAGATCAGGCAGACGGGAAACAGCAGCGCGAAGTTCCAGACGAAAGCCAGGAGTGCGCCCGTGGCGGCGCGGCGGTCGGGCCGGCGCACCAGCCACACGATCGCCGCCAGCGGGCCGAAAGTGCCGCAAAAGCAGGCAGAAGCGCCCCCGCCCGGCAATGGAGCGTGCGGGAACCCCGGCCGACACAGCCGGGATGGCGCTCTGGCAAGAAAGCCTTTCCTCCATTTGATTTGACTCGGGGGTCGAACCGTTCCCGGGAGTTGGCTGGGCGCGAAGCCTAGTGCCGGTTCAGGCCGCCGCCCACGTTCCGCCGTACCAGTGCCGCGGCGGCTTCTGATCCCTATTGTCGCGAGGCTTGGGAGGGGTGGCCGCGACGGCGATCCGGTCGAACCTGGCGGCGTTATCGATCAAAGCCGGGATGGCGGGGTCAGCGGCCGCCTTCTTTTTTTCCGCTCACGGGCGGAAGCCGGAGAGAGCGCCGATGGCCGACTGGAACATCTTCAACCCGGCGTCGTTGCCGAGGAGGGGTTCGGCGCAGCGGTCCGGGTGGGGCATCAGGCCGACGACATTGCGTTCGCGGTTGCAGATCCCGGCGATGGCCCGCTCGGCGCCGTTGGGGTTGGCGGAGTCGGCGATTGCGCCGCGTTCATCGCTGTAGCGGAAGATGACCCGTCCCTCCCGCTCGAGCTCGTCCAGTGTCGACGCCGGGGCGGTGTAGTTGCCTTCCATGTGACCGATCGGCATCCGAACGACGGATCCTTCCTCATACAGCCGCGTGAAGGGGGTTTCGCGGCTCTCGACCCGCATGTGGACGTCGCGGCAGACGTACCGGAGATCGCGATTGACCCGCATCGCGCCGGGGAGCAGTCCCGCTTCGAGAAGCACCTGAAAGCCGTTGCAGATCCCGAGGACCGCGCCGCCGGCTTTCGCGAACCGGCCGACGCTTTCCATGACGGGTGAAAATCGCGCGAGCGCCCCTGCCCGCAGGTAGTCGCCGTACGCGAACCCGCCCGGGATGATCACCACATCGGCGCCCTTCAGGTCTGTATCCGCGTGCCACACGTATTCGGCCTCGCAGCCGAGGAGCTCCCGGGCGACGTGCTCGCAGTCGCGCTCGCAGTTGGAACCGGGAAACACGACGATCGAGAATTTCATGTGGTCAGGACGGAGAAAGAGCGAGAGCGGAAAAGCGAGGGGTGCGCGGGCTCACAGGACCCGGACGTCGTAGCCCTCGATGACCGTGTTCGCGAGCAGCTCCTCGGCCATGCGGCGCGCCTGCGCCTCGACGGACGGTCGATCTTCTCCCGCGACCTCCAGGAAGAACACCTTGCCCGCGCGGACTCCTTCGACACCGGCGTGCCCGAGCCTCACGAGCGCCGCGGCAATCGCCTTGCCCTGCGGGTCGAGGATGCCTTCCCGCGGGTAAACCCGGACTTCCACCTTCACGCTTGAAACGGGACCTTCACGCGTCGAAAGGATCGTACCCGCGGATCTGGTCGGCCACGTCGAAGACCGCCGGGCACTCGGCCCGGTCGAGCGCTTCCGCGAGCACGGCGAGTACGACTCCGGGCGTGTTGTTCGTGCGCGAGAGGTGGGTCGCCACGACGCGCCGGAGCCGCGGCCCCGCGGAGGCACGGACCGCGTCCGCGCTCTGGCTGTTGGAGAGGTGGCCCCAGCCGCCGGAGATCCGCTTCTTCAGGAACCAGGTGTAGGGGCCGTCGCGGAGCATGTCCTCGTCGTGATTGAACTCGAGGAGAAGCGTCGTCGACCCGCGGAGAAAATCCACGAACTCCGGCTCCGCGCGGCCGAGGTCCGACGCGACGACCAGGCGGGCGTCGTCCGCCTCGAACGCGTAGACGACGGAGTCTCTCGCGTCGTGCGGCGTGGCAAACGCCCGGAAGCCGAGCGCCCCGATCCGGCCGTCGCGGCCGGCGTCCACGCGCACGAAAGGCGAGAAGAGGTCGCCCTCGAGTCCGAGCGCCACCGCGGTGCCCGCGCTCGTGAAGACCGGGCAGCCCCAGCGCGTCGAGAAGGAGAGCGCTCCGCAGGAGTGATCGCTGTGCTCGTGGGTGACGAAGATGCCGGCGATGGTTTCCGGCTCGATCGCGCGAGCGCGCAGGCGCCGCTCGATCTCGCGGCCGGAGAGCCCCGCGTCTACCAGCACTCGCGTGGCGCCGCTTTCGACGACGCAGGAATTGCCGCCCGACCCCGACGCGAGGACGCTGACGCGCATTGTGGTGCGACCAGATTAGCAGACGCGATCGCGAATTCGAATCAGAGATACGATCGCAGTGTTCCTATCGCGAGAATTCTGACGACGCCGGCGCGGCTCTGGGCCTCGATCCTCAGCACCGCGTCGGGCGAAATGCCATCGGCCGCGATATCGAATCTCCACGGGCGCCGGCGCTGACCCTCCTCCGGCCGCGAGACGGCGAGCGCCCGGTTCTCCGCGAAGAACGTCACGAGCGCCTCGCCCTCGGCCTCGATCAACCCTTCGACCGAGAGCCGCTCGCCTCCGCCCAGGATTTCGAACACGTGCAGCTCGCCCCTCGGCACGCGCGGCATCGAAGGCGGGCGCGAGGGGAGGTGCGGCGGCCGCGAGAGAAGGTATAGATCCTGATGTCCGCAGAGGCCGAAGGGAACGAAGTCGAGCTTCGCCTCGCCGCCCGACGCGCGGGCCGCCGCGGCCTCGACGAACCCGGGGAGCACGTAAGAGGTGCCGTAATCGGAGGGATCGAGCCTCTCGGTCTCGCTCTGAGATCGGAACACGAGGCCGGACGACCAGTCCGCTTCTTCGGGGAGGAGTGTCGCGCCGTGCGTGCTGAAGACGAGCAGGCCGCCGGGGTTCAAAAGCCCGTAGAGGCGGCCGAGCCATTCCTCGAATTGCGCCGCGGCGAGGTGGCTGAAGAAGGAGGACGCGGAGATCGCGTCGAAACGACGCTTGGGATCGAATTCGCCGGCCGCGGGGCCCGAGATAAACCCGGTCACGCCGAAGCGGGATTCCTGAAACGCGACCGCGGCGGGATCGATCTCCGACACCGAGAGCGCGCCCGCCGGGAGAGAGCGCGACAGGAAACGCGTCGCCCGACCGTATCCGCTGGCGAAGTCGAGCAGTGTGCCGGCGTCGCGGCTCTCGAAACGCCACCGCCGGGCGGCGAGAACCGTGTCGGCGATCTGCCGCCCGGTCAGAAAATAGAGGATCGCGGCCGCGTCCCGGTTGCCCCGGAGCGAGTGCAGGCCGTAGGAGTACATCTCGTCCGCCGGATCGATCTCGGCGACGAACCCGGGATCCGCCTCGGCCAGCGCCGAGATGTACTCTTCGACGAACGGGGCAAACGGCATCCCGCTGCTACGAGCCGGTCGACCCGAACCCGCCCGAAGCGCGCCCGGTCGCCGGCAACTCGGCGGCGGGCTCGAACCGTGCCTGCACCACCGGCGAGAACACGAGCTGCGCTATCCGGTCCCCCCGTTCGATCGTCACGGGAACAGCGCCCAGGTTCGCGATGATCACCTTGATCTCACCGCGGTAGTCGCTGTCGATCGTCCCCGGAGCGTTCAACGCCGCGAGACCCTGCTGCAACGCGAGCCCGCTCCGCATCCGGACCTGCCCCTCGTAACCCTCCGGAATCGCGACCGCGATCCCGGTCTCGACCGCCGCGCGTTCTCCCGGGGCGAGCGTCCGGGGGCCGGTCACCGCCGCCCGGAGGTCGCAGCCGGCAGAACCAGGCGTGGCGTACTCGGGCAGCGCGAGCCCTTCGCCGTGCGGCAGGACGCGGATCGCGACAAGCAGCGAGGACATGGAAGCGAGGAGATTAATCCAGGAACTCGATTCCCGATTACCGGGAACCGATTCCCGACCGCCTTCCTAGAGCGCCCCCGCCAGGTCCGGAACCGAGACCGGCAGCTTGCCGACGTTGCCGACGACGGCGAGGGAGAGCACGCGTCCGTCGAAAAGCCGCTGGGCCTCCTCGCCGACCTCGTCGCCGGAGACACACTCGACGCGCGAGATCCACTCCTCCGTGGGCATGATGCGGTCGAAATAGAACTGCTCCCGGGCGTGCGTGGACATCCGCGAAACGGTCGACTCGAGCGCCACGATCATGTTGCCCTTGAGGTTCTCCTTGGCCCAGGCGAGCTCGCGGGGGCGGACTCCGTCGCGCTTCAGCTTCTTGAGCTCCTTGAGAGTCACTTCCAGAACGCGGGCCAGGTTC
>JBBQDF010000093.1:0-8688 GCA_038319475.1 Thermoanaerobaculia bacterium | reverse complement strand
CCCATGACGGTCATCACCGAAAAGGGCGCGTAGAGAGCCAGTCCGATCGGCACCATGAGCGCGAGCGCCACGCCCGGGCGGTGCGATCCGACGAACGCGAGCAGAAGCGGGAAGAGGAGGACCATCGAGACGAGCACGGTCCGGCGCCGGCCGAACCGGTCCGCGAGCCACCCGCCGGCCAGTGTTCCCGCGACTCCCGACGAGAGCATCACCGTCAGCGCCGCTCCTGCCGCGGCTGTCGAGGCGCCGAATTCCCGGATCCAGTAGATCGGGACGAACGTGTACAGGGCGTAAAAAACGACCGCGCGGCAGAGAACGGGGCCGAACAGGCGAGCGAAGGCCCCCCAGCGGTCGCGCTCGACGGACGCGGGCGGCGCGTGGTGGGCGGGAGAGGAACCGCGCCCGGCGCCGGCGCGGAGGAGCACGAGGGCCATCGCCGAGGCCGGGAGGATCATCAGGACGGTTCCGCGAAGCCCGAACGCGATCTGGATCGGTGTCGCGATCGCGGGACCGATCGCAAAGCCCAGGTTGCCTCCCGTAGCGAAGAAGCTCATGGCGGTGGCCTTCTTCTCGCCGGACTGAAAGTAGACCTGGCGGGCGGCTTCGGGATGGAACGCGGCGACTCCGACCCCGGTCGCTCCCGCGCACGCGAGCACGAGCGCGTAACTCGGGGCGAGTCCCGCGGCCGCGACGCCCGCGCCGGCAAGGAAGAGTCCCGCCGGAACGAGCCACGGCGTGCTCCTCCGGTCCGCAAGCATCCCGAAGAGCGGCTGGAGGATCGAGGAAGAGATGTTCGACGCGAACACGAGACCCGCGGCGGCCGCGATCGTGAACCCGCGCTCGGAGACGAAGAACGGAATCAGCGCCGGGATGACGCCCTGATTCACGTCATCGCACAGATGCGCCGCCGCGAGTCGCGCGATCGCCCGCTTCATCACGTGCGCACTCGCGGTGTCAGTTCTCCCGGTTTAACCGGGAGTCTCCGGGATGAACGCAACGCCGACGTCTGACAACTCACGGGGGACGACTACGGAATCAGAAGCAGCTTGCCGCTCGTCTTCCGCCCTTCGAGGAGACGGTGCGACTCGGCCGCTTCCGCGAGGGGCAGCTCTCGGAAGATTCTGATTGCCAGCTCTCCCGCGCCAATCCACGCGAGGATGTCCCCGGAACGCTGCGCGAGCTCCTCGGCGCCGGCGACGTAGTGAGCGAGCGCCGGGCGTGTCAGGAAAAGCGATCCCTTCTGATTCAGGACCTGCGGGTCGACCGGTTCGACCTTGCCGCTGGATTGCCCGAAGAGGGCGAGCGTACCGCGCTGCGCGAGCGAGTCGAGACTCCCCTCGAACGTGTCTTTTCCGACGGAGTCGTAGACCACCCGCACGCCCTTTCCACCCGTGATCCGGCGGACTTCTTCGGCCACGTTCTTCGTTCGATAGTCGATCGTCGCTTCCGCACCCGCTTCCCGGGCGAGCCGCTCCTTCTCCGGCGCTCCGGCGGTCGCGATCACCCGCGCGCCGATGCGGCGTCCGAGCTGGCAGAGAAGAAGGCCGACTCCGCCGGCGCCCGCGTGCACGAGACAGAAGTCGCCGGAGCGAATCGGATAGGTCGCGTGCGTCAGGTAATGCGCTGTCATCCCCTGCAGGAGCGCGGCGGCGGCCTGCCGCGTCGTCACCCCCTCCGGAATGCGCACGAGCCGATGCGCGGGAGCGATCGCGTACTGCGCGTATGAGCCGGCGAAGTTGACGGAACCGACCCGGTCTCCGGAGGCCACACCGCGCACTCCGGCGCCGACCGCCTCGACGATGCCGGCTCCTTCCATGCCGAGCGTCAGAGGCTTGGGCGCCTTGTACTGACCCGTCCGGACATAGACGTCGATGAAATTTACGCCCGCGGCCTCGATCCGGACGAGCGCCTCTCCCTCCCCGGGAGCGGGCGTCGCGACTTCCTCGAACCGCAGGGCCTCCGGACCGCCCACCTCGGAGACGCGAATGGCTTTCATGGGCGGAATATAGACCCGGGCGAGGTTGAGCGTTGAGCGTTCAGAGTTGAGCGTCCCGAGCCGGAGCCCCGGGGCCTGCCGCCGGGCAGACGCGAGAGCCGAACTGAGAACTGAGTACTGAAGACTCCCTGCTGACAGCTGATAGCTTTCCCGCCATGCCGCGGCCGGCCGATCCCTCTTTCCCGCTTCGGGCGTTCGCGCTGAAGCTGCCGGGAGCGCACGAGGACTTTCCCTGGGGCGAGCGGGTCGCGAAGGTGGGCGGCAAGGTGTTTGTGTTTCTCGGGAAGCCCGCGGGGAAAGGCGGACTCTCGCTGGCGGTGAAGCTGCCGGTCTCGAGCTCCGACGCGCTCGACCTGCCGTTCACGGCGCCTACAGGGTATGGGCTCGGAAAGTCCGGGTGGGTCACGGCGACATTCGCGCCCGGCGAGGAACCGCCGGTCGAGATCCTGACCGCCTGGATTGAGGAGAGCTACCGCGCGGTCGCGCCGAAGAAGCTCGTGGCGGAGCTCGACGGCGCAAAGGCTCCGACGCCACACAGGGCTGCCACGCGGCGCCGCTGACGGCCATGAGATGTCCCGGCCCCACTCATCCTGGACCGGTCGCCGCATCCGTCCCGACGGGTCGGCGGGCGGGGTAAAAAGCAACCCGTGGACCTGATCAATCCGGTCGTGCGCCGGTGGCTGGAAGACGGACTCGCGGACCCTGACGCGTTCTGGGCGCGCGCGGCCGGCGAGCTACCCTGGTTCCGCCGCTGGGAGAAGACGTTCTCGTGGGCCCCGCCCACTTTTCGCTGGTTCGAGGGCGGGCGCACGAACCTCTGCTTCAACGCGCTCGACCATCACCTCGAGCGGGGCCGCGGAGGCCAGGCGGCGCTCGTCTATTTGAACGAGCGCGGAGAGCGCCGCGTCTTCACGTACGCGCAGCTGCGCCACGAGGTCGAGCGGGTGGCGGCGGCGCTGCGCGGCCTCGGCCTCGAGAAGGGCGATCGGATCACGATCTATATGCCCACCTGCCCCGAGGCGATCCTGCTGATGCTCGCCTCCGTGCGCATCGGCGCCATCCACATGGTCGTGTTCGCCGGGTTCGGCGAGCGCGCGCTCGGAGACCGGATCCGGGCGAGCGGCTCCCGCCTCGTGTTCGCGACCGACATCACCTACCGGAAAGGGAAGGACGTTCTGCTCAAGGGGATCGTCGACGCGTCGCTCGAGGGGGAGCCGCATTCCGTCGAGCACGTCGTGCTGCTCCAGCGCGGCGCCTCGCCGGTCCCGATGCGGACGGGCCGCGATCTCCTCTGGGAAGAGTTTCTTCTCCGCGGGAAAGGGCAGAGCGGTGCCCACGTCGAGGTCGAGTCGAACGAGCCGGCGTTTATCCTCGCGACCTCGGGCACGACCGCGAAGCCCAAGCTCGCCGTGCACACCCAGGGCGGGTACCAGGTGCATATCGCCAGCATGGGCCGGTGGTGCCTTGGCCTTCGCGCCGGTGAGGTGTGGTGGTCCACGTCCGACATCGGCTGGATCGTGGGCCACAGCTACATCGTCTACGCCCCGCTGCTCGCCGGCGCGACGACGCTCGCCTACGAAGGGTCGATCGACCATCCCGCGCCCGACGCGGTCTGGAAGATCGTCGAGGAGTTCGGCGTCACAGGCCTGTTCACATCTCCGACCGCGGTGCGCCTCCTGATGCGTTACGGCGAGGAAGCGGCTCGAGCGTGCGACATCTCTTCGCTCGAGCGCGTTTTCTGCGCGGGAGAGGTCTTGAACGCGCCCGCGTGGGACTGGCTCCAGAACCGGCTCCTTCGCGGCCGCGTGCCGGTGATCGATCACATGTGGCAGACGGAGACCTCGGGGCCGGTGTTCGGGAACCCCTACGGGATTTCACTCCTGCCCATCAAGGCGGGCTCCGCGACGGTACCTCTGCCCGGCATCGAATGCGCGGTGATCGGTCCGGACGGCCACGCGTGCTCCCCGGGCGAAAAGGGAATCATGGTGATCCGCCGTCCCTTCCCGGGGCTGACGGCGAGCCTCTGGGGCGAGCCCGAGCGGTATGGCCGCGACTACTGGGAAAAGATCCCGGGCGTCTACTACACGGGTGACTCCGCCCACATCGACACCGACGGGTACGTGTGGTTTGCCGGCCGGGCCGATGAGATCATCAAGATCGCCTCCCATCGCCTGGGGACGATCGAGGTCGAGACTGCGTGCCTCCAGCATGCGGCCGTCGCCGAGGCGGGCGTCACGGGGCGTCCCGACGAGCTCCGCGGGGAGGTGATCTCCGCTTTCGTCGTATTGAAGCAGGGCCGCGAGCCCTCGCCCGGGCTGCGGCAGGAGATCCTCGATACGATCCGGCGCGAGCTCGGTGCCATCGCGGTGATCGGAGACTTGAACTTCGTGCAGAGCCTGCCGAAGACGCGCAGCGGCAAAATCATGCGCCGGGTGCTCAAGGCCGTGACACTCGACCGCGACCCTGGCGACATCACGACGATCGAGGACGAAGGCTCCGTAGAGGACGCTCGCCTCGCCTGGGAGGAGATGAAGCAGGGCATGCAGGGGGGCGGCTGACCTTCGCTCCCCCCGGTTGCTCCCGCCGGATCGGTTCGGGGCGGGCGTGACGTTACTCCCGGACCCACTCCAGGACTCTGCGCACTTCCTCGCCCCGCCTCGGAAAAGGAGGGGGCCGCAGCGTGAGGCGGTCCCGGAAGAACTCGTAAGACCGCGTCAAATCCCGTCCCACCCGGTTCGGAATCCACGAGACCTCCACGTGATGGAGGATCACGCCGCGGTCCTCGTCGACGGTGTAACGCCCGGCGTAGCCGCCGTAGCCCGCGCCCGCGGAGGCGCGTTCGTCGTCCGTTGGTGACTCCTCCAGCTCCCAGGCTGCCCTGCCGGCCCTCATGAAATGGACCGAAACATCGCCGGAGGCCGTGTAGAGCAGCCGTCCCTCCGGGTCCGTCCCGAAAGCGGGATCGTCCACCCCAGGCCCGTCCCCGGTCTGTTCACGAATGGAGACGAGCCGCCAGACTCCGACGAATCGCGCCCCCGACCTGCTCATCTCGGCTCCTTTCCCGGTTGAATGCTTCCGATGCCCCGCATATCCTGCGCTCTCTCCCGCCCGACGGGCGGCGGGGTGCTCGAGCCATATAGTTCGTTCAAAAGCCACTCAGTAAGGAGGAGCTTCATGAAGAGAACGGGATCCTTTCTGGCTCTCGCCGCGTGCCTGACCCTGATTCTCCCCGCTCCCGCTCAGGCGGCGGACCCGAACACGATCGTCTTCGGCGCCGCGATCTCGATCACGGGCAAGACCGCGAAGGAGGGCGAGTACACCCGCGACGGCTACCAGATCGTCATCGACAAGATCAACGAGATGGGCGGACTGAAAGTCGCGGGGAAGACGTACAAGGTCGCCCTGAAGTTCTACGACGACGAATCGAAATCCGAGCGGACCGCGCAGCTCGTCGAAAAACTGATCAACGAAGACAAGGTCAATCTGATTCTCGGGCCGTACGGGTCGGGCCCGTCGGGAACCGCCGCTCCGATCTGCGAGAAATACAAAGTGCCGATGGTCGAGGCGAACGGTTCGGCGGAGAGCATCTTCTCCAAGGGCTACAAGTACACGTTTGCCGTGCTCTCGCCCGCGAAGCTCTACCTGCGCGGCCTGCTCGATCTCGTGAAGGCGAAGGATCCCGCCGCGAAGACGGTGGCCATCTTGGGCGAGAACGAGCCGTTCTCGAAGGAAGTCGCCCAAGGGGCGGCCGACTACGCGAAAGAGAAGGGTTTCGACGTCGTGTACCACGAGCTTTACCCCAGCGGCACGCAGGACGTGAGCTCGCTCCTCACCAACATCAAGGGGAAGAACCCGCACGTGATCCTGGGGTCCGGGCATCTGCAGGACTCGCTTCTGATCGTCAAGCAGGCGAAGGACCTCGGCGTCTCTCCGCGCGCCATGGGCTTCTCCGTCGGGCCGTCCTCGCCGGAATTCCGCGAGAACCTGAAGGGGAACGCCGACTACGTCTACGGCGCGACACAGTGGACGCCGGCGCTGCGGTACGAGGGGACGGACCCGTGGAAGACGCCGCAGGGCTTCGCGGCCGCGTTCAACGCGAAGCACCCGGACTACAAATCGATTCCGTACCAGGTGGCCGAGTCGGCCGCCGCGGTGTGGATCTTCGCGAAAGCGGTCGAAAAGGCCGGCAGCCTCGAGGGGCCGAAGGTCCGGGACGCCGTCGCGGCGACGGACACGATGACCTTCTACGGACAGATCAAGTTCGACACGCGAGGCGTGAACATCTACAAGCCGATGGCGATCGAACAGCTGCAGCCGGACGGGAAGAAGTACACCGTGTGGCCCGCGGCCGTTGCGGAAAAGGCGCCCATGTATCCGATGGTCGCCTGGGATAAGAGGTAGAGAGGTCGGGAAACGGGAAACGGGAGCCGAGCGACCGGCGGGAGCGAGACGGCCGCGGTACTCCGCGGTCAACTGATCGGGAGTCGGGAAAGGTAATCCAAGGATGCGAAGCGCTTTTGTTTCCGACTACCGATCCCCCCTCAGCCCCGTCGTGGATGTGAGGTAGGAAGTGGGAACGGAGAATCGCATGCCGGAGGTCGAGGGGATGAAAACGCCGCTCGCCTCCGGCATTCCGGCCTCCCGTCGTTTTCCGTTTCCCGTTTCCCGTTTCCCGGTCCCGGCCCCGGTTCCCCAATGAGCTCCGCCGAGCTTTCGCAGGTCGTCGTCAACGGTCTGCTCCTGACCGGCATCCTGGCCCTGGTCGCGGTCGGGTTCTCGCTCGTGTGGGGCATCATGAACATCGTCAACCTGGCGCACGGGGCGCTGATCGTGCTCGGCGCCTACCTGACGTTCTGGCTGCATCAGTGGAAGGGCGTCGACCCGTTTCTTTCGATTCCGATATCGATGGCCGCGCTCTTCCTTCTCGGGTACCTGATCCAGCGGCTTCTCATCAACCAGATCATCCGCGCGCCGCTTCTCGCCACGTTTCTGCTCACGTTCGGGCTCGAGATCCTGATCGTGAACCTGTTGAACTTTTTTTTCAAAGCGGACCTGCGCTCGGTGACGACCGCGTACAGTGGGTCGGGATTCATTCTGGGCCCCGCCCGGGTGCCCTACATTCGTCTCGCCGCGCTCGGCATCTCGTTTCTCCTGGTGCTCGCGCTCGGCGCGTTCCTCCGGCGGTCGAAGACGGGCCGCGCGATCCGGGCGACCGGGATGGACATCGACGCCGCGCGGCTCACGGGCGTGAAGGTCGCGAAGATCTACGCGATCACGTTCGCGCTGGGCGCCGCGATGGCGGGCGCCGCCGGGTCGCTCCTTTCCCTCTCGGTGCCGTTCGATCCGACGTTTGGCGGTTCCTACACGCAGCGAGCGTTCGTGATCTGTGTCCTGGGAGGCCTCGGCAACGTCGTGAACGTAATCATCGGCGCGACGATCTTCGCGTTCGTCGAAGTCTTCGTGGGTGCGCGGCTCCCGGCCCTTTCCCAGGCGGTGACGTTTGCCATGCTCGTCCTGCTGCTCATATGGCGACCGCAGGGGATCGCCGGGAAGTCGGTTTAGAGAGGCCTTTGTGAACCGCCGGCGCGCCGTGACCTGGGCTCTCCTCGCGCTGGGGCTCGCCGCTCTGGTTCTCCTGCCCCGGTTTGTCACCTCCTACAAGCTCCTGACTTACACACGCCTCCTGCTTCTCGCTCTGATGGCGCAGGGCTGGAACTTCATCGGTGGCTATACCGGATACGCCTCGTTCGGCAACGTCGCCTACTTCGGCATCGGCGCATACACGACCGGTCTGCTGATGATCGGAAAGTGGCACCTGCCGTTCTACCCGGCGCTTCTTGCGGGGGCGGTCCTGTGTGCCATCCTCGCCGCGCTCCTCGGCCTCCCGATCCTGCGCCTGAAGGGGCATTACTTCGCGATCGCGACGCTCGGGGTCGCGGAGGCCGCCCGTCAGATCGCGGACACGTGGGACAGCGTCACGGCGGGGTCGACGGGCATCGACCTGCCCTTGAAGACGGAAGGAGAGTTCTTCTATTACACGGCGCTCGCTCTGGTCGTCGGCGGGATCGTTTTGACCGCGCTCCTCGTGCGGTCCAAGATCGGGTATGCGTGGGTCGCCATTCGCGAGGACCAGGACGCGGCCAGAATGCTCGGAATCGCGACCACTCGCTACAAGACGCTCGCGTATTCCCTGTCCGCCGCGTTTTCGGCGCTCGCCGGCGGCGTGACGGCGTACCAGAACATCCACGTCACCCCGACGGACTTCTTCAAGCTCGACTACACGCTTCAGTCGATCATTGCCGTCGTGATCGGCGGCACGGGGACGATTCTCGGCCCGCTGATCGGAGCCGGCATCTATCAGCTTCTCTCGACGTTCGTGTGGAGTCACTTCCTGGAGCTCCATCCGACGGTGCTCGGGATCCTGATCATCTTTTTCGTCGTGTTCCTGCCGCGCGGCCTCGTGCCTCTCTTCCGCGCCACGCGGCAGACGCTGAAGGCCGGCCGCGGGTTTGCCTGGCGCGACCTCTTCGCGAACATCCGGGCCCACAGGGTCACATGATCGCGACGACCGCCAGCGCGCACGCGAGCATCGCCCCCGGTGAGCCGCTCCTGGTGGCGACCGGGATCACGAAGCGTTTCGGTGGGCTCGCCGCTCTCGACAACGTCGATTTGACCATCCGGAAGGGCGAGAT
>JBBQDF010000092.1:0-8772 GCA_038319475.1 Thermoanaerobaculia bacterium | reverse complement strand
GGGCCGATCCCGTCCCCCGCCGCGACCGTGATGGGAACCTTCTCGTTCATCGACGTTCCTTTCCCCCTATAAGGCGCGGATTCTATGCCGGCGCCTCGGAAAATTCCCCGATGGCGCCCGGCAAAGCCCGTCTATACTGACTGCCCTCCATGAAACCCATTCGCGCGGTCGAAAACCTGGCCGGCACGTCTCCGGGCGGCGCCGACGCCGAAGCGGCCGTGCGAATCGATCTCTCCCGCCGGCTCACGCTGCGGTTCGACCTGAAGCTCGCCTCCCCGGGAGACCTGGAAGCCATCCGGTACGCCCGTCGCGCCATGATCCGCGAGGAGCGGACCCGCGGCATCGAGTGGGACGAGCCCTCCATGGAAGACCCGGAAGTGGCCGCAAAGGAGATCCGCTGGTTCGTTATGACGTCTCAGGTGGCCTGGTGCCGTCAGAAGGTCGAGGACCTCGTCGAGCGGGCGAACCGCGCGCGCGAGGCGCTGCGATCCCTCGGACAGTAGCGTTCCGTCACCGGAAGTGACGGTTTTCGGTCTCTCGGACCACTCGTTTTTCCCCCCGGAATCTCAACTCCTTTCCCCTCCATCAGTTCCGGTCCACGCCCTTTCGGGCACGCGGCTCGCACTCTGTTCCGCCCATGACCGCTCAAAAATGGATCGAGATGTCGGAGACTTCCGGCATCGCGGAGGCGTTCGGTTCGAGCGCCCTGGCTCCCGACGACGCGTCGCGGGAAACGCTGCGTTTCCGGATCCGTCCGGGCGCGGAAGCTCTCGAGGCGCTGCTGCATGCGCGCCGCTCCATGCTGCGCGAAGAGCGGACGCTCGGACGCGGCGAGGGAGAGCCTTCGCTCGAGGACGCGGTGTTCTCGCCGGAAATGATCGAATGGGCGGTGTTGCCCGGACAGCGGAGCGTGTGCGTCCGCAGGATTGCGGAGCTCGAAGCCCGTGTCGAGCGCGCGCTGGCGGAACCGGCGCGCCGCTGAGAGTCGCCCTGCGCCATCCGGCGGTCTCGATCAGCTCCTCTCATTCGGGAGAGGGCGGATTGGTCGCACGCGCCTGTGAGGTTTCACCGTGAAGCGCCTTCTTCTGCTCGCCGTCGTCGTCGTGGCGGTCCTCTGGATCATCCGCGACAAGCCGACCGTCGCGGGCCTGATCGACCGGCTCACCAACCCTCTTCTGAAGACGAAGGCGGTCGTCGAGGAGTCCGAGCACAAACGGGTGATCGCCGAGGCGGCGCCCGTGGTCGTCGGCGATCAGGACGTCTCAGTCGGCGTGATCAAGGAGGGGATGACCTACTCGGAAGTTCGGGGACTGCTCGGGCAGCCCGATTCTTCCGTCGAAACGAAGGAAGAGGGGAGGCGAAAAGTCCGCTGGGACTATCGCCGCGCCGGTCGGCGCCTGGTTTTCGAAGAGGGCCGCGTCGTCTCGATCGCGGTCCTGTAAGCAACCGCGGCCGCTCCGAAGAGGCCGAGCTTCGGTTCGCGCACGATGCGGACGGGAATCCTGGCGAGCAGCTCTTCCATCGGGGGCTTGTTGCGCAACGCCTCCAGGAAGGAGCCCGCGAGCAGCGCCGGAAGGATCTTCGGGGCAATCCCTCCGCCCACGTACAGCCCCCCGGTCGACCGGTACTGGAGCGCGAGGTTACCCGCCTCGGATCCGTAGATGGTCACGAAGGTGGCGAGTGCCTCGGCACACAGGCGATCGCCGCCCGAGAGCCCCGACCGGCCGATGACGGCCGCGCGGTCCTCGGTTTCAAACGCCCGCGCGACCGCCGGCGACTCCGGGGCCGCTCCCTCGGATTTTAAGAAGTCGTAAATGTGAGCGAGGCCCTCCCCGGAAAGAAGGCGGTCGCGGCTCACTCGGCCGAACTGCCGCCGGACGAAGACCACGAGCCGGTCCTCGCGGGGGGTGCGGGGGGCGAAATCCGAGTGCCCGCCCTGGGACGGCAGGGCCTCGACGCGTCCGTTCGCGCGCCACAAGGCCGCCTGTCCGAGGCCGGTGCCCGCGCCGATCAGCGCCATGGCCCCTCCAGGCTCCTCCTCGCCCGCAGCGACCGTGGCGATCTGGCGCCGGTTCAGGTACGGGATTCCCAGCGCGGCGGCAACGAAATCGTTCGTCAGGCGGACGCGGGGGATCCGCAGGGACCGGGAGAGCTCTTTTTCGTCGATGACCCACGGAAGCTTGGTGATGCGGGCCCGCCCGCCGACCACCGGTCCCGCCACCCCGAATCCCGCGACGCGCGGGACCCGGCGTTCGCGCTGCAGGAAATCCTGGAGAATTTCCTCGAGAGATCGGTAGCTGCCGCTCGGGTACTTCTTCGAACGTTCGAGCGAAAGCCTGCGCGCCCCGATTTCGACGATCGCCACAGCGGTCTTCGTACCGCCGATGTCTCCCGCGAGGACGCGCATCGGGAAAAGGTATCAGGCGACCGAAAACGTCAGGCCGTGAGGGGTGAGGAGTGAGACGAGGGCGAAGATTGAGAAGGAGGATCGAGAGCCGTTAACGTCAGGAAGGCCGACTCCAGGGCCCGGACGCGCCTACTGGCTCTCACCACACTCCTCGTCGAGCGACCGGTCGTTCATGACGGCGCCGCAGCGGGAGCATCGGTACTCGCCGTCGTTCATCAGAAAGATGTGGCGGGTCGTGGACTCGAGCTGCTCTGGCGGCCGGCTGTCCTGAGCGATCGGGAGCGGTTCGCCGGCGTCCCCTTCGTTGCGCTTCACGGCTGTGGAAGGGAGCAAGAAGCAGGCCTGCACCCCCTAAAAAAAAGGCCCCCGACGCGGTGGGAGCGCCGGGGGGCGAAAGGAGGAGGTGAGGATTTTGTTTCCTCGCAGAACAGTATTGCAAGGTGGTGGCCACGGACCGCAATCCCGTAACTCTTTGAAGGGCCGACTGTTCGTGGAATCTCTGGGAAACTGAGTGACGATCCTTGTCACCACCCGGGCATTGTTTGTAACGTCCTTTGTAGGAAACGTCAACCGTTCACAGCTCTGCGCGGAAGGGGAGGACCGCCCACTCGAAGATTCGATCCTTCATCGAGCGACGCTCGTAGTCCTGGTAGGTGTAGGGGCGCGAATGGGTCAGGTCGTTGCGGAAAACCTCCTCCATCCGCAGGGCCACGGCGGGATCTGCGATCGTGAGGTTGATCTCGTCGTTTTTGCGAAACGACCGGTTGTCGAAGTTCGTCGAACCGATCGTCGAAAAGACACCGTCGACCACCATCGTCTTCGGATGAAACATCGTCGGCTGGTATTCGAAAATCCTGACTCCCCCGCGGAGCAGATCCCCGAAAGCCGTGCGCCCACCCGCCTTGGTCGCGGGAACGTCGTTGACTTCACCCGGGACGATCACTTCGACGTCGACGCCGCGGCGGGCGGCGTTGACGAGTGCGGCGCTCGTCTCTTTGTCCGGGAGGAAGTAGGAGTTCGAGAGATAGAGACGCTGGCTCGCCGAGGCGATCGAGACGGCGTAAAGGAGCTTCGTGGCGGAGCTCGGCGCCCGCGATGTCGAGTGGATCACCTGCGAACGACTGTCTCCCGCGGTTTCCAGGCGCGGATAGAAGTCTTCCCCGAGAAGCGCCTCCCCTCGAACTTCGGACCAGTTTTCCAGAAACGTGGCCTGGAGCTGCGCCACGACCGGTCCTTCCACCTGCACCTGGGTGTCGCGCCAGTGATCCTTCGCGTCCGCGTTGCCGAGCCACTCGTCGGCGATTCCGGCTCCGCCGGTGAATCCGATTTTCCCGTCGACCACGAGGATCCGCCGGTGCGTGCGATTGTCGAAGGAATTGAGGTTCCAAGGATGGAGGGGATGGTAGATCTCCAGGAAGCAGCCCGCCTGCCGAAGGGCCGCAATGTCCGGATCCTTCAGTTTGGACTTGGAGCCCACCGAATCTAAGATGAGCCGCACCTGCACGCCGTGACGCGCGCGGTCGATGAGAGCGTCCCGGAATCGAGTCCCGACCGCGCCCGACCAGAAGATGTAGGACTCGAGATTGACTGAGCGCTGCGCGCGCGAGATCGCGGCGAGCATGGCCGGGAAGATCTCCTGCCCATTGATGAGCAGGCGGACCCGGTTGCCCGAGAGCATCGACGGCTCTGCCAGCGCATGAGCGGAGGGGAGGAATGCGTCGTCCTGCACGGAGAAGCGGTGCGGTAGAAGGTAGTGCACCTGCTTCGGCCGCGACAGCAGGGACATCGCCCCCATGAGCGCGACGGCGATCGCGAGCGCGACGACGTAGCTCTCGATCGGAATTCGATACACCTTTGGCTTGCGCGGACGGCGGCCTGATTGAAAGCGCATGCAGGAAGCGACGGCTAACGCGGGGTCGGCACGAGGCGCGGGCGCCTGGTGCGTTCGGGCGAGTCCGCCACGGAACGCAGAGCGCTCGACAGGCGCTTCTCGGCGGCCTCCGTCTCCTCGGGCCGGCACGAGTAGGTGATCGAGTCGTCGTTGACCCGGAACTCCGGAAAGAGGCTCATCTCCTCGCGTTCCCGCCGGCTCAACGCTCTCGTGAGCCGGGCCCTGCAGTGCACGACGGGTCGGCGCGTTTCCCACCGCGTCTCGACCCGTACGGCTGCCACCAGAGGAACCATCATTTCTTCCCGGAAGCGGGTGGGAGCAAAACGCGGGCCAGCCTCGCCCGGCGGCTGGATCGGTTACGATCTTCTTTCATGCTCGACAAACTCCTGGCGCTCGATCGGCCCGTGGTCGTGTTCGACACGGAAACGACCGGGACGAATCCCCGCGAAGACCGGATCGTGGAAATCGCGTGCGTAAAGGTCTACCCGGACGGCCGCCGGGAGACGTGGGTCCGGCGGATCAATCCCCGGGTCCCCATCCCTCCCGCCTCGACCGCCATCCACGGGATCCGCGACGCGGACGTGGCGGGGCTCGACGGGTTCGCGGAGCTCGCGGCGGAGCTCGCCGGCTTTCTCGATGGCTGCGATCTGGCCGGTTACAACATCGCGGGATTCGACCTGCCGGTTCTGAGAGTCGAATTTCTGCGGGCAGGTCTCGATTTCGACATCTCGAGCCGGCGGCTGATCGACGCGCAGCGGATCTTTTTCGCGCACGAGCCCCGGCACCTGTCGGCGGCCGCCCGGTTCTATTGCCAGTCCGAGCACGTGGGCGCGCACGGCGCACTCGCGGACGCCGAGATGACCCTGCGCGTTCTCGAAGGGCAGCTCGCGCGTTACGAGAAGCTTCCCCGCTCCGTCCTCGAACTTCACGAGCTGTACTGCGCGGGTCTCGACCGCGACATGGATCCGGAAGGCCGCATCCGGCTGATCAACGGAGAGCCGACGGTCAACTTCGGGCGAAACCGCGGCAGGACCCTGAAGTACATGGGCCGCGAGGAGCCCGGATTCATCCAGTGGATCCTGAGGGGGGAGTTCTCGGGGCCCGTCAAGGAAATCGTCCGGAGGTTCCTTCCCCACTCGGAGCCCGCTTCCCCTCTTGTTCGCCCCGATCCGCCGCGCAGACACAAACCCGACGCGCCCTCGAGGGCGAGGGAAGCGGCCCGCGAAGCTCTCCTACCCTTTGGAGAGCCTCCTGAACCGCAGCGTCTCCCCTGATTTGATCTCCCGCAGCCGGATCGAGCCCGGCTCTAGCTCGACCGACCACTTTCCGGGAGCCCCTCGCAGCGCAAACGCGCAGCTCGAACCGGATGTCTCGCCCGCGAACCCGTCTCCGCGCGGCGCCAGATGGAAGCCGCACGCCGCGTTCGCCTCCGTGTCGCTGAACTGCGTCGCATTGGGAGACATGGAAGTCACGGTGACGTCGAAGTGGGGGATGTACCCGAAGTAGACGTCGTTGCCCTGGAGCTCGAGCCGCACGAGCCCCTTCCGCCGGACGTTCTCGCCCTGATATTTCCCGGTGACCTCGACGAACAGGTCGTAAGGGTGTGCCGGATCCGCGCCGACCGCCCGCAGATCGACGCGGAGCTCGTTGCCGGGGGTTGATCCCTGGAAGGTCCCTGAAAGGATCGTCGCGAGCTCGAAGACCTGGTTGCCGGCGGATGCGGCTCTGGCGGCGGTCGCGGCGAGCATGGCCGCGGCAAAGAGAAGAGCGGATGGCAGTCTTTTCATCGTAGTTCCTCCGCCGGCCGCGGGTGCGAAAAGCGTTCCATGACGAGGACGCGGCGGAAGAGCCCTCAAGTGGCGGTCGCCGCAGGAGTTGACGCGGTTGTGTCGCAACGGCGCGGTGCTCGCGCGTCCTCCGCCGAGGCCGGGTTATCTCGTCGAAGGGACGGAGCGCAGCCCGCTCAATGTGCGCCGCATGGCCTGGTCGAGCGCCTCCTGGAGGGCGGCTTTCTCATTGTCCACGCCGCGGTAATTGGGGCGAGAAATCTGTGACTCCGCCTGGAATTCCGTCAACGTCCGCCCGCCCGCGTCGCGCGCGACGACGCTCCACTCGACGAACGCCTCCCAGTTACCGTCCTGCCGCACGGAAAAGCGGTGGACCTCGATTCCGATCAGAGGGGCCCCCGGCTCGGAAATCCAGCGGCATCCTGGAAGCGAGCGCGCGAGGGACTCGCGAATCGCGGTGACGACTCTGGAGGAGTCCGAGCGGTCCGCGCGCTGGTCCGCGATGTCCAGCCGCCAGCCTGTCAGGCCTCCCGGGCAGGCGACCTGAGGATCCGGGGCCACG
The DNA here is from genome assembly GCA_038319475.1 of Thermoanaerobaculia bacterium. Taxonomy (GTDB): domain Bacteria; phylum Acidobacteriota; class Thermoanaerobaculia; order UBA5066; family Gp7-AA6; genus JALYUA01. The sequence continues at coordinate 2,125 of JBBQDF010000092.1, read as the reverse complement.
ACGGGCGCCACACCAACGCTGCAGCCGGCGGTCGCTGAGAAAGCGAGGAGAAAAACCAGGCGGCGGAATCGAGGGTTTCGCATGAAAGCGACGGTATCAGCAGGCACGTGTCACGCGCGACTCCCGGTTATTTCGACGCGCGGCCGCGCGCCTTCCCTTCGTACGCGCGCGCCATCGCGCTGGCTTCCTGCCTCAGGTCGGCGATCAGTTCGGGAGGCTCGAGGACGATCGCGTCCTTGCCATAGGCGAGAACGAATCGGCGCGCCTCCTTGATCGATTGCGCGGGCATCTCGAGCACGGCTTCGCCGGCCGCCGTGGTCTCGATCTTCTGCTGGGGATGAAAGACGAGTTCGCGCACGTCGTCGGAGACCGCCGGGGAAAAGCGAACGCGCATTCGGAATGGCTTCCCGTCCCCGACGAACAAGCCGAAGGTATGGCGGAAGAATCGCTCCGCGTCGAAGTCTTTCGGGATCGAGTACCGCTCGCCCGTCAGGGCGGCGCCTTCGATGCGCGCGAGATAGAAGATCTTGACCTGTCCCGCGGCCTGGTCTTCCGCGAGGACCATCCAGTCGCGCCCGGCGAGCACGAACGCGTACGGGCGAATCACGCGCGGATCCCCGGGCGCCTCTCCGGGCCGGTGGTATCGGATAGAAAGGGATACCCCGCGCTGCAGCGCTTCCGAGACGGCTTCCCATGCGTTCTCGCGCACCGGGCGGAACGCGGTGGCCCTCAGCGCGAGCTTCTCCATCACGATCTCCGGGCGCAGCCGCACGGCCGGCGGCATCAACAGCGCGAGCCGTTCGTAGCAGTCCTTCAGGTCGCGCCCCAAAGGAGTTCCTCCGAAAAGCTCCAGAAACTGGGCGGCTACCCCGATGGAAAACAGGTCTTTCCCGTCCACAGGAAGAAACGGCAGGACGTAGTCGGACCGGGAATACGAATAGCCGTTTTCCAGACGGTCGAACTGGATGGGTGCGTCGAGCTCGTCGCGCAGGTAATCGAGATCGCGCTGAACGGTCTTCGAGGAGACAGCGAGGGCCTCGGCGAGAGTGGAAGCATTCGGAAACTTCCGTTCCTTGATCTCGTGATGGATGGTCTGGAGGCGGCGCCACAGCGGCCGGTCTTTGAATGCGCCTGAACGAGCCACGTCACGATTCTCGCACGGCGCGGATTGCCACAAATTGTCGACGATGGTGTAACCCGCCGTACAGCTGGTGTCACCGCGGAAAACCTGAACAGCTGAAAACCCTTTAAAACCGAGGCTTTTCCTGGCGTCCCCGCTATGGCCTCCGGCTTGCTTTTGCAAAGGGCAGCGTGCGAATCCAACTGGCCTTCTCGGATGCTCCGGACCCTCTCCAGGAATTACTCGGAGGGCGGATCACGTTGACCGAAGTTATCGAAGGCAGCCAGGAATTCCTCGACGCCTTCCTGTCCCGACTCCAGTACATCACGGAGCCGAGACCCCTGATCGACCTCGATTTCAACGCGGATAAGACGCTGCCGCTTCGAGCGCACTCCGATGTGCCGCAGGATCGCGTTTGAGCGCCCTCCTGCTCCTGCTTGCCGCGCTCTTCTCCCCCGTCTCCGGCGAAATCTCCGCGATCCTGCTCCTCTTCGCGGTGGCCCTCGTCGTGGTCCTGGCGATTGACGACGACGACCTGCCCGGGCCGCGGCTCTGCCGGGTCGCGGCGAACCGGGCGTAAGCCGGATCCTCGGCGCGGAAATCCTTTACCGCGCGGTCGCTGACTTCGAGCATATTTGGCCGCGCGTGGGACGCGCGCGACCAAATACGACGCGGCGACCTTTCCGCGCTGCGCGCGGGGGGCCGCTAGGGACCCGCGTGATGACCTTTACCCTTTAATCACGAGGCGCTGACTCTTAGCGTATTCGGCCGCGCGTGGGGCGCGCGCGACCGAATACGACGCGGCGACCTTTCCGCGCTTCGCGCGGGGCGCCGCTGGGGAGATGGGTTAGGACCGTTACCGCTTAATTGCGGGGCGCTGACTTTGAGCGTATTCGGCCGCGCGTGGGGCGCGCGCGACCGAATACGACGCGGCGACCTTTCCGCGCTGCTGCGCGGGGCGCCGCGCGGGGCTAGAGGGCGAGGATGTGGACGGAGCCTCCGCTC
>JBBQDF010000091.1:0-8803 GCA_038319475.1 Thermoanaerobaculia bacterium | reverse complement strand
TGGTCGATGCCTTCGCCGCGGCCCGTGAGGCGATGGACCGTTCGGTGGGCATCCGCAACATCTTCAACCCCAGGCACGCGGCCCTGTTTGACGCGGCCAAGCTGTCGCCGTCGATGCGGGATCTGTACGAGAAGACCAAGGCGGAGATCGCGGGCCGGCCGCCGCTGATACCGAGCACGCTCGACCCGCAGAAGCAGACGCAGATGCCGCCCAACGCGGTTCCCGATGAGCAGCACGAATACCGCGGCGCGCCCGAGATCATCGAGGGCTGGCAGCAGGTGGATATCGCGCCGGAGCTGTACGAGGCCGTGCGCGAGATCTACACCCAGAGCAAGCCGCCCTTCCGGGCCCGCCCGTTTGATGTGCAGCTCATCGGCGGCATGGTGCTGTACCAGGGCAAGATTTCCGAAATGAAGACCGGCGAGGGAAAAACCCTGGTCGCCACAATGCCGGTCTATTTAAACGCGCTCACCGGCCGTGGCGTCCACGTCGTGACCGTCAACGACTATCTGGCCCGGCGCGACGCCGAGTGGATGGGCCGTGTGTACCGGTTTCTCGGGCTCACGGTCGGGTGCATCCAGAACAGCCTTCTCGACGACGAGCGCCAGGCGGCCTACGCGTGCGACGTGACCTACGGCACGAACAACGAATTCGGCTTCGACTATCTCCGCGACAACATGAAGTTCGAGATCGAAGCCATGGTCCAGCGCCAGCACGTTTACGCGATCGTGGACGAGGTGGACTCGATCCTGGTCGACGAGGCGAGAACGCCGCTGATCATCTCGGGTCCTTCCGAAGAGAACACCGACATTTACTACAAGTGCAACCGGGTCATCCCGAGCCTCGCCAAGGGCAAGGAGGAAACCGACAAGCACGGCAACAAGACGACGACCGGCGACTACCTCGTCGACGAGAAGTCCCGGACTGCGGTCCTGACGGAAGAGGGCGTCGGGAAGGCGGAGAAACTGATCCGCGTCGACAACCTTTACGAGCTCCAGAACATCGACCTGCTCCACGGCATCGAGCAGGCGCTCCGCGCCCATGCCCTCTACAGGCGGGACGTGGACTACATGGTGCGCGACGGACAGGTCTTGATCGTCGATGAGTTCACGGGGCGCGTGCTGCCCGGGCGCCGGTGGTCCGACGGCCTTCACCAGGCGGTCGAGGCGAAAGAGAACGTCAAGATCGAGCGCGAGAACCAGACGCTCGCGACCATCACCCTGCAGAATTATTTCCGCCTCTACGAGAAGCTCGCCGGCATGACGGGGACGGCGGACACCGAGGCGTCGGAGTTCCACCAGATCTACAAGCTCGACGTGGTCGTGATCCCCACCAACCAGCCGATGATCCGCGCCGACCACCAGGACGTGGTGTTCGCCTCGGAGCGGGAGAAGTACGAGGCCGTCGCGGACGAGATCGTGCAGCTGCGCGAGCGGGGGCAGCCCGTCCTGGTCGGCACGGTGTCGATCGAAAAATCCGAGCGGCTGTCGAACCTCTTGAAGACCCGCAAGGTCCCGCACGTCGTGTTGAACGCGAAGTTTCACGAGAAGGAAGCCGAGATCGTGGCCCAGGCCGGTCGCCCGGGCTCCGTCACGATCGCGACGAACATGGCCGGGCGTGGCACGGACATCGTGCTCGGCGGCAACCCCGAGGCGATGGCCGAGCAGCAACGCAACCAGCTCGGAAGCGTTGAGGAGTACCAGAAGCTCCTGACGGACCTTGGGGAGGCCGCCGCAAAGGACAAGCAGCAAGTGCTGACGGAAGGAGGACTCTTCATCGTCGGCACGGAACGCCACGAGTCAAGAAGGGTGGACAATCAGCTGCGCGGCCGCAGCGGCCGCCAGGGCGACCCCGGCGCCTCGCGGTTCTACCTCTCGCTCGAAGACGATCTGATGCGGATCTTCGGGAGCGACCGGCTGCAGAACATCATGCGCAAGCTCGGCATGGAAGAGGGGGTCCCGATCGAGCACGGGATGGTCAGCCGGGCGATCGAGCGCGCGCAGAAGCAGGTCGAAGGGCGCAACTTCGAGAGTCGCAAGCACCTGCTCGAGTACGACGACGTGATGAACCGTCAGCGCGAGGAGATTTACAAACTCCGACGCGAGATCCTCTACGGACACCAGGGAAAAGACGAGGTTCTCCAGCTCGCCGAGACCATTTTCGACGCGAGCTTCAACCGCCACCTGGACCCCGAGAAGGCGGCGGACGAGTGGGATTTGAGCGGGTTCGCGATCGACGTGAAGGAATTCTTCGGCGTGGACGCGCCGGACCTCGCCGGGAAGGACCGCGACACGATCCGGGAAGAATTCATACAGGACCTGCACCATCGTTACGAGCAGAAAGAGGCTCTCCTCGGCCCCGAGACGATGCGGCTGCACGAGAAGTTCGTGATGCTGCAGGTGGTCGACCAGCAGTGGAAGGACCACCTCCTCGCGATCGACCACCTGAAGGAAGGGATCGGCCTGCGCGGCTACGGTCAGCGCGATCCGCTCGTCGAGTACAAGAAGGAATCGTTCGAGCTCTTCACGGTGATGAAGGAGCGCATCGAAGACCAGATCGTCCAGTATCTTTTCCGCCTCCAGCCGGTGATCCGGGAGGCCGAGGGCGACGTTGCCGAGCCGCGTTCGGAGCCGGTGCCTCTGCCGCCCCGCCGACAGCCGTCAAACGTCAACTACTCGTACGGCGCCGCCGCGTCGGGCGGCCAGGATGCAAGACCCGAGACGGTCCAGCGGCAGGCCCCCAAGGTAGGCCGCAACGATCCCTGCCCCTGCGGATCGGGGAAGAAATATAAGAAGTGCCACGGAGTCGAGGGCGGGCCCGCCGGTGGGGGCGCGAAGGGAGGCTCGAAATCCTCCGGCACGGAAGCGGAGGCGGGCGCCTGATGGCGGTCCGCCGCAAAAGCAGCCGGGCCGCGCCCGCCAGAGCGGCCTCCCTCGAACGTGACATTCCGCTCGCCCTGACCTTCGACGACGTCCTTCTCCTCCCGGCGCATTCCCGGGTCCATCCCCGCGAAGTGGACCTCTCCACCCGGCTGACCGCGGGAATCGCTTTGAACGTCCCCATCATCTCGGCCGCCATGGACACGGTGACGGAGTCGCGGCTCGCGATCGCGATGGCCCAACAGGGCGGGCTCGGCGTCATTCACAAGAACCTGACGATCGAAGCGCAGGCGGCGGAAGTCGACAAGGTGAAGCGTTCGGAGTCCGGCATGATCGTCGACCCGGTGACGTGCCGGCCCGAGCAGAAAATTTCGGAGGCCCTGCTCGTCATGTCGCGGTTCAAGATCTCCGGAGTGCCGGTGGTTGACGATCGCGGCAAGCTGGTGGGCATCCTGACGAACCGCGACCTGCGCTTCGAGACCCGGACCGACCTTCCGATCTCGACGCGCATGACGAAGGACCACCTGATCACGACGCCCGTCGGAACGACGCTCGAGAAGGCGAAAGAGCTCCTCCACGAGCACCGGATCGAGAAGCTACTCGTCGTGGACCGCGCCGGGAACCTCAAAGGCCTCATCACCGTCAAGGACATCCAGAAAGCGATCAAGTACCCCAATGCCGCGAAGGACCCGCTCGGGCGGCTGCGCGTCGGCGGCGCGGTCGGCGTCTCCCGCGACATGCTCGACCGCGCGCGTGCGCTCGTGCAGGCGAAGGTGGATGTTCTCGTGCTCGACTCCTCGCATGGCCACAGCCAGGGGGTGCTCGACGCCCTGAAGCTCCTGAAAAGCAGGCTGCCCTCCACGCCTGTCATCGCCGGCAACGTGGCGACCGAGGAGGGCACGCGGGACCTCATGCGGCGCGGAGCGGACGCCGTGAAAGTCGGCATCGGCCCCGGCTCGATCTGCACCACGCGCGTCGTCACGGGAGCCGGCGTTCCGCAGATCCACGCGATCCGCGAGTGCGCCCGGGCGACGCGGGGCCGCATCCCGCTGATCGCCGACGGCGGGATCAAGTTTTCCGGAGACGTCACGAAGGCGATCGCGGCGGGAGCTCATCTGGTGATGGTCGGCTCCCTGCTCGCCGGCACGGAAGAGTCGCCGGGCGAGACGATCCTCTACCAGGGCCGAACGTTCAAGGCATACCGGGGAATGGGCTCTCTCGGCGCGATGAAGGCGGGCTCTTCCGACCGCTACTTTCAGGAGTCGGTCGAAACCGACAACACGGGCCACGGCAACGGCAACGGCTCCTCGCTTTCGAAGCTCGTCCCCGAAGGGATCGAAGGCATGGTCCCGTACAAAGGCAGCGTCGAAGCCCTGGTCCACCAGATGACCGGCGGCATCCGCAGCGGAATGGGACTGGCCGGCTGCGCGACGATCGAAGATCTCCGCACGCGCGCGCGGATGATCCGGATCACCTCGGCTGGACTGAAGGAATCCCACGCCCACGACGTCATCATCACAAAGGAAGCCCCCAACTACAGCGGCGAGAAAGCCTGAACCCCCCTGCTACTCCTCCGTCCGCCGCTTCGATCGCCGCGCGCGGCTCGCCTCCTCCGCCGCTCCCTCTTCCTTCGCCCACTTGTCCTGCCGTTTCTTCATGATGTGCTCCAGGCGGCGTGCGAAGTCCGCCTCCTCGCCGGAAGAGCGCGGGCGGTAGTACCGCCGTCCTTTCAGCGTCTCCGGAAGGCACTCGATCCCTCCGACCCCCTCCGGCTCCGCGTGCGCGTAGCGGTACCCCTTTCCGTACCCGACCGCCTTCATGAGGCGCGTCACCGCATTGCGGATGACCGGGGGCACCGGCTCGGCCGGCTTTTCCGCGACATCCCGCTTCGCTTCGTTTTCCGCCTCGTAGAGAGCGTTGGACTTCGGGGCCATCGCGCAATAGACCGCCGCCTGGGCCAGAGCGAGAGATCCCTCGGGCAAGCCGAGGAACTCGAACGCCTCCTTCGCGTCGAGCGCGATCCGGAGCGCGCGCGTGTCGGCGAGGCCGACGTCCTCAGAGGCGAACCGCACGATGCGTCGGGCCAGATACAGCGGCTCTTCGCCGGCCTCGAGCATCCGGACGAGCCAGTAAATGGTGGCGTCCGGGTCTGACTCCCGCATCGACTTGTGCAGCGCTGAAATGAGGTTGTAGTGTTCCTCGCCCGCTTTGTCGTACAGGAGCACCTTGCGCTGCAGAAGGTCTCGCAGGCGAGAGGCCTCGATGCGGTTGGTTTTGCCGGCTTCCGCGTCCGACGCCGCGGCTTCGAGCAGGTTCAAAGCGCGCCGCGCGTCACCTCCCGAAGTCTGAGCGATGAACGAGAGCGCCTCGTCGTCCATGCGGAAGTCGCGCGCGCCGAGTCCCCGGGACAGGTCGCGCAGGGCCCGGCGCACGATGCGGGCCACGGCCTCGGGCGAGAGCGGTTCTAAGACCACGACTTTGCAGCGTGAGAGAAGAGCGCCGTTCAATTCGAACGAAGGGTTTTCTGTGGTGGCGCCTATCAGCACGACCTCGCCCGATTCGATGTAAGGGAGGAACACGTCCTGCTGGGCGCGGTTGAAGCGGTGGATCTCGTCGAGGAACAGGATCGTGCGCTGACCCGTGGCGGCTCTCCGCCGGCGCGCGCCCTCGAGCACCTCGCGCATCTCTTTGACGCCCGTCGCGACCGCCGAGTACGAGAGAAAGGCCGACGACGTGTGCGCCGCGATCAGCCGCGCGAGTGTCGTCTTGCCGACTCCGGGCGGCCCCCAGAAGATGAGCGAGGGGATCCTGTCTTCGGCCAGCGCGCGTCGAAGAAAGCCATTGGACCCGACGACCTCCTCGGGCCCCTCCACCTCGTCGAGCGATCGCGGGCGCATCCGGTCGGCCAGCGGCGAGTCGCCGGCCGGCTCCGTCGAGACGCGCCGCGGAGGCTCCGCGTCAAAGAGGTCGCTCATTGCGACTCGAGCTCGAGGCGGCACTTTTCCGAGCATACGGGGAGCCACTCCCCTCCGGAACGCCCGGCGACGGCGAGCCGCCGGTCTATCCACGTCCCGCACACCGGGTCGCGCACCATCTCCCCGTGGACGAGCGGCCCCGCAGCCCGGCCGCGCGAGGAAAGGGAGCGGAGGAGAAATCCGATCAGCCGAAGGGCGAGCAGAATCGCGAAGAGGACGAAAAGAAAGATAGCGACTCGCGCCATGGCTACCCCGCCCGCAGCCGCGAGATCTGTTCCTGGAGTCTGTCCGTGTTGGGAATGTCGGGGTACCGGCGTTTCAGTTCTTCGAGCCCCCGCTCCGCCGCGGCGGGATCCTTCGCGTCGAACGCGTAAACGAGCACGAGGTTCAGGAGCGCCTGCCAGTGGTTCGAATCGGCGGCGCGGGCGCGCTCGAACGTGGAAATGGCCCGCCGGAACTCGCCGCGATTCCTGTAGGCGGCGCCGAGATCCGAAAGGATCGCGGCGTCCTTCGGCGCCTTCCGCAGCGCCTTCTCGTAGGCCTCGACGGCGTGGTCCCAGTCGTCCGCGTCGTAACAGGCATTGCCGAGCGCGGCCCAGAGGCGCGGGTTCTCGGGATCCCGTGTGATCTGAGCCCGGAGGGACTCGATGGTCTGCCCCGCAGCGGAGCTTCCCGGCGCCGGGGGGCGGCTTCCGACTGGCTGACCGGCGCCGCCCGCGAAGTAGCCGCCGATGAAGCCGAGAAGGAGTCCCACGAAGAGAGGCACGAAGGCCGCCGCCCCGAGGGGTCGGGCGGGAACAGCGGTGTTCGGAGGGGGCAGAGGCTCAGTCATGAAGGAAAAGCGCCATGAGGGTTTTTCCCCATGGCGCTATTTTAGATCCCCGAGGCGATCCCCGGCCGGGCGCCATGAGGGCGCCGACGGGTCAGTGAGCCGCCGCCTTCGCCGCCGCCGATTTCGTCAGGGCCCGGTCGACCTGGCGCTCGACCTCCGGCTCGTCGAGACCGTTGATCACGGCAATCTCGGAAACGATGAGGTACTTCGCGCGCTCATACATCTTCTTTTCCCGAAACGACAGCGTCTTGCGCGAGCTGATGAAGTTGAGCGTCTTCAAAACGTCCGCGATGTCGTGCAGCTTTCCGCTCTTCATCTTGTCGAGGTTCTGCTTGTACCGACCCTTCCAGTCTCCGGACGCCGAGAACCGGCTGTCGGCGAGCCGCTTCATGAGTCCCGTGATGTCCTTGCGCTGGGTCAGCCGCCGCAGACCGATCAAGTCCGTGTTCCCGATGGGCACCATCACCTTGGAGTTATTCGACAGAAGCCGGAGATGATAGAAGCTTCGAGGTGAAACGGGCTCTATTGCGAAGCCTTCGCCGATCTTTTCCACCACGGAGACGCCATGGTTGGGGTAGACCACCTTCTCTCCTACTCTGAAGCTCACAGAGTCCTCCTGTTAAATAAAACGAGAAGCTTGCCGAACCGCTGATTATAGGGCCAAACATCGGAAAACGCAACGCTTAGCGACGTCGCGCGCGCTCGTGACCCACACAAAACGCGTATTCCGAGACGTTTAGAGCGCCGCGGTCGCATCCGCAGCACGGCCCGGGCGGGGCGGCTTCGTTTTCTCGAAGAGCCGAGCGGGCTATCACCGTCCTCGCGGCTCAGTACAGTGCATGGCGCCGGTCGGACGGGCCAGTGCCATATCGCCTGTCAAGGATAGAGGCACGGACCCCAGGCATTGGTCACACCCTGGGTGAGGACGAAGGGGCCCACGACCTGCGGCAAGGCGGAGATCGTGATCGTCATGGTCATCCGCGTGCCTTCCACGACGCCGGTAAATTGCGCCGGATACTCGATCCTGCCCGGATACGCTCCGAGCAGCTGCGTAAAGGTTCCGGGCAGGGAAAAACGGCCGTTCGGGATCGCCTGAAACACGTCTCCGTAGGAGCCGAAACAACCGCCCGGCGGCAACCCCAGGGAGAAAATCTCCACGGTCGCGCTCCCACCCCGAATCGTCACGCTCGCCTCTTCAGAGCCCCATGTTCCGGGCGGCAGCGGCGCGACTCCCCGGGGAGGGACGACGCCGAGGTTCCTCGCCCGGCGATCGGATCGGATGATGGGAGTGCCGACGTCCTCCGCCGAAGTCGCCCGCGCCGCCTTTTCCGGAGAAGTCGGTGATCGATCGGTACAGGCCAGCGCGATGGTCAATACTCCACCGATCAGGAAATGGGGTTTCCTGCGCATGTTCTGCCCTCCGAAAATCGCCAACCGCTGATGGGAATCAGCAGAGCACGAGAGGAGCGGGCTTATTCTTCCCTGCAGTATACGAATTGCCCGTCGGCGCCGCCAATCAGAGTGCGGCGTCGCGATCGAGATTCCTACGCTCTCAGAAGACGATATCTGGACGGCAGGCGAGGGCCCCCGAATTCGCACCCGAAACCATGGAATCCTGAGTTTGAGCATACGATCTTCCACGCCCGCCGGAGTGGTGGAATGGCAGACACAGGGGACTCAAAATCCCCCGCTCGCAAGGGCATGAGGGTTCGAATCCCTCCTCCGGCACCACTTTCCTCATGTCGCCAGACCTCACCGGTCCCGAAGCCGCCCGCTCCCCGCCTGTCAGATCCTGCCTCCTCGCGGCCCGCCCGCGACGGGATCGGACAGCAGCTAAGGAGGTGGGAGGGCTCGACGGGCTCGACGGGCTCGACCGGAACTTCCGGGAGCACGGCGGGATCGGGGTCCGGATCGACGGGCTCGGGCACTACGTCCCGCAGCGGGGCCTCGGGCACCGGTACCGGGACGGGGGCGGGCTGGGGGACGGGCAGCACGGGAACCTCGGGGACGGTCAGCACCTTGGAAGCAAGGGATCGGCGGCAGGAACCGGCACGGCCGGAGCGACCACGAGCACCTAGGGCTCGACGGAGACCATCGAGCACCGCGGCACCAACCGG
>JBBQDF010000090.1:0-8904 GCA_038319475.1 Thermoanaerobaculia bacterium | reverse complement strand
CCGGACAAATCCCGGACAATCGGACCAAAAAGACGGGAAACGCTAGGGAATTTGGCTCCTCAGGTAGGATTTGAACCTACAACCCCCCGGTTAACAGCCGGGTGCTCTGCCATTGAGCTACTGAGGAACGGCAGCGGATCGGGAACGTTAGCCGAGGCGGCGGGGGGTGTCAACCGCTCGCGCGTTCACGGCGCCGGAGACCACGACGCCCACTTCACGCGCCAGCGATTCTCAGACGGCGCGATCCGCGTCTCGAACTTCCAGGAGGAGGAGGACGGCAGCAGGCCTTCGAGGCCGGCGATCTTCCTCGCGCGACCGGAGAGGTCCACCTGAAAGCGCGCCAGCGCCGCGCCCTCGGAGCGTTCGACCTTCAGGTCACGGATCGTGACATCGAGACTCTCCCACGCGGTGAAGAACTGCAGGATCGTCGGCTCGAGGTCGGCTTTTCGCGAGCCGTCGGCGGCCTCGAAGTCCGGGGCGACGAGATCCAGAAACGCGGCGGCGTCGCGGTCTCTGGCGGCACGCGCGAGGTCCTGGACGGTCTGCGTCGCGGGATCCGCAGTCCTGCGGCACCCGGAGACCAGGAGAAACAACAGGATCGCGAGAAAACGAGCGACGGTCCGACGCGGATTCGCCGTCTCGTTTCCTGTCCTTCCATCGAGCCGTGAAAAAATCGAGGTCATGCCCGTTCCCGGATCCGTCACCGGACGCCCTGACGTTTCCGCTGGAGCGCCGCGATCGTGCATGGGTTCGATGAAGACAGATTATCGCGGCCGCCAGGGCCCCTCCCCGCGATGACCCGGACGCCCGAACCGCCGCCGCTCGATCCGGAGGCGCTCGCCGCCGAGCACCGGGACATTGATGCGCTTCTCGGAGCCTTCTTCGCCGCCGCTTCGAGAAACGCGCTCGTCACAACGGTCGACTCGGCGGCCCGGCTGGACGACGCCATCCGGGTGCACACCTCCTTCGAGGAAAGCCTTTTCCCCGAACGGTCGGGAAAGCTCGTCAACGGCGAGGGGGAAACGGCGGACGCTCGGGAGTTCCGGGAGCTGCGGCTCGAGCACGTCCAGATCCGGGAGCTTTGCGGCATGTTGCGCCGGGTGATCGAGGAATCCGGCGACGTCCCCGCCGCTCTCCGCCTCGCCGCCAACCTCTCGACGCGATGGGAATCGCACACCTCGCGCGAAGAGGCCGGGTGGTTGAAGAGCCGTCGGTAGCCACCTATTTCCTGGCACCGCCTCCAAGCGCGGTCACGGAAACGGTCCTTTCTCGCGGCCCATCGAGCTCGATGAAGAAGATCCCCTGCCACCGGCCGAGGCCGGGCTTCCCGTTCTGGAGCGGAACCAGCCGCGACGTGCCGATCGCCTCGGAGAGAAAGTGCGCAGGCGAATTTCCCTCGTCGTGGTCGAAACGGACCTTCGGGACCCACTCCGCGAGCGCGCGCTCCATGTCGGTGGTCACGTCCGGGTCGTAGTTTTCGCCGATCGTGATCGACGCGGTCGTGTGCGGCACCGAGATGAGCAGCGCGCCCTCTTCAGTCTCGAGCTTCGCGGCGGCCGCCGTCACGAGGTCGGTGATGTCGCGCCGCTCGATCTTCCTGGCGGTCTTCAACCGGAACTCGACCACAGATCCCCCTTCCGTCTCACGGATACAGCTCCCGGTACGATCCTGAAAAAAGCATGACGCGCCGCACGTAGTCGCGGGTCTCAAACGCGGGGTGCGACTCGAACACCTCGTCGTCCGGCAGCCCGGCGTTCTCCCGCAGGACGCGCGCCATTCGCGTCGGACCTCCGTTGTAGGCAGCGAGCGCCCAGAGGGGGTTGTTCGAGAAGCGATCGAACAGGCCTCTCAGGTACGCCGCTCCGAGCCGCGCGTTCACCGAGGGATCGTAGAGAAATGCCCTCCGGTAGCGCACCCGAAGAACGGATTTCGCCAGGCTCTTCGCGGTTTCCGGCATGAGCTGTGTCAGCCCCAGTGCTCCGGCGCGCGATCGGGCCGCGGGGTCGAAGACGCTCTCCTGGCGGACCAGACCTCTCAAAATCGCGGGGTCGAGCCGGAACTGCCGCGCTTCGGAAGCCAGGAATCCTCCGACTTCGATCGGGTAATAGAACCGTCGCCACCCGTCGGGCACTTTCGCCTCTTCGGCGGTGCCGATCTCCGGAAACGCGCGCTTCACGGCGGCGGCGGCCGGCGCGAACCTCCCCAGCGCAAAGTCCGCCTCCGCGATTCGCAGGTCGCGCCCGCGAGTCGCCGGCAGTAGGCGCGCTTCCGCCGCCGCCTCTTCGAAAAAGCGCAGGCGCAGGAGCTCGTCCGTCCGGCGGAAGGCCGCCGTCTCCCGCGATGGATCGGCTAGTGCAACGGGCCGGCGGAGCCGGTAATCCGGAACGCGGCGTCGCGCGAAAAGCGCATACACGTCGGGAGGCTCTCCGGTCGCCAGCGATTCGAAGAGCGGCACGGCCTCCGCGCCGCGGCCCTCGCGGGCCAGGCAGCGGGCGCGCCAGTAGACGAGACGTCGCCCGCGCGGAACGTCGCGGTACACGGCGGCGAGGGATTCGAAATGCTGCCTCGCCGCCCGAAAATCCGCCCCGCGGTATCTGTCCCAGGCGAGCTTCCAGAGCGGCTCGAACCCGACCGTCGAGCCGGGCGAATCCGCCGTCAGCCCGCGAGCCTGCTCCAGCCCCTCGTCAAATCGCCCGATCTCCGCCGCGAGCCGGATCAGGCGCTCTCTCGCGCCGATTCGAACGGACAGGGGCGCCGGAGGAGCGCTCAAGGCGAGAAACGGCTTGCGCGCGGCGGGAAGGAGCGGGTCGCCATCGGTGAACGCGCCGCTTCGACGCCGGCGGACCGCGGTCAGCTCGAAGTCGGCGCGCAGCAGGCGCGCGTCGAAGTCCGCCGGAGTTCCGTCCTCCGCAATCGCGGCGGCGACGGCCTCCGCGCCTCGCGCATCGCTTTCATGGAGCAGGGCGCGGGAGAGCGCCAGCAGGTTTGCGCCGCGGTCTTCGGCGGGCCATGCGGACGGAGCGTCCTGGCGCAGCAGGTGGATTCCGCGAGCGGCGGATCCACCGGTCGCGAGAGAGCGGCCGAGCCGCCCCCGATCGGCGGGCGAGAGCGCGGCGATCTGATCTTTGACAAGGGCTCGCGCAAATGCGGGAGCCGCCGGGGGCTCGACGCCGGCGAGCACGAGATCCCGCGCGGCTGAAACGGCGGACGGCCGGTCACCGGCCGCGAGCGACAGCCGGATGCGGTCGGGGGCGACCGTAACGGCGTCGGCCGCCGTCAGTGCGGCGACCCGACCGAGCACCGCGGCGGCGTCGCCGGCCGCGCCCTGACGCGCCAGCGCCTGCGCGAAACCTCGTCCCGCGGCCGACCGCGACGCATACGCCTCTTCGGTTTCCCAGGCGGCGCGCCACGCCGCGAGCGCGTCGGGCAGACGCCCCGCTCCCTCGAGTGCCCGCGCGAACAGAATCTGCCGGTAGGGCTCCAGACCGATCGCGGCGGCGGGGGCGGCGTCGAGCTCTCGGAGAGCCGACGGGAAGTCGCCGCGGTGGAGGGCCTCCGCGGCGAGCAGGAGACCGACACGCGCCGACCATGCGGGCACCAGGGCGGCGCCCCGCCGAATCTCTTCGAGAACCGCGCGCCCCTCCGCGGAATGATTGCCCTCGAGAGAGTCGGCGGCGCGGGCGAACTCCGCGTCGAAGTCCCGGCTGACCGGCCGCAGCGCGACGTCCGCGCGGATGGTGCTAAGAGAGAAAAAGGACGCGACGAGAACCGCGAACGAGGCTCGAAACGGAGTACTTCGCGGATGCCGGAACGGAAGAGCGGGAACGCGAAAGTCGAGGCGCAGGAACGAGAGGAGAGGTGGGAGGGTCAGATCAGAGACCGAGCGACTCCGCGCGGCCTTCCGCGAGGATTCGCACCAATTCCTCGTAGAAGAAATTGGAGCTCGACCGCACGTCCTCCGGTATCCGCTCGTCGTACATCTGCCGGCTTCGGTCGATGTCTTCCCGCAGGCGCGGATAGAGGTCGCCGTGCTGCCGCCCCTCGAGGACGGCTTTCTCGTTGTACAGCTTGATCTCCGAGACGAGCAGCTTGGCGAAGCGGCGGGCCTCGTCGCGCCGCTCATCGCCGTCGGCGGGCGCGAGAGGTCCGGCCAGGCGCCGTCCGCCGGCAGGCGGCTGAAAAGCGGACGACGCGGGGGGCTCGGCCGCGGGCGGCGGAGGCGCGGACGCGCGGGCGGTTTCCGGCTTCCCCGTGGCGGCGCTCGCAGCTTCGACCGGCATCGGAGGTCGCGGAGCGTCGGGCACTTCACCACGCGAGGAAGACCGCTCCGGAAGCTCCGGCTCTTCATCGGGTTCATACGCGAGCTCAGGCTCTCCGCGGGGGCCGGAGACCGAGTCCGTGTGAGGAACGGACGGCGACCCGTGCTCTGCCCGGGGCTCCTCGGGCTCTGCTTCCGCGGGAAGCGGAGATTCGGGCCTGTGCGCGGGTTCGGGCCTGTGCGCGGGTTCGGGCTGACGGGGAAGCTCGGGCGGCGGCGGAGCGGCCGCCTCGGGCGCCGCCTCAGCCTGAGGAGGCGTCGCGCCAAAGCGCAGGACCTGTGTGCCAAAGGATTCGCGCGGGCCGGGTCGGGACGATTCCGCGGGTTTTTCTTCCTCGGCTGCCGGAGGAGGCGCTGCCGGTTCGTCGCGTGTCGGACCTTCCTCGGCTTCCGCGGATTCGGCGGGTGGTGCGGCCTCGAAAACCTCGAGTCCGCGAAGCGCCGGAGCGGGCTTCAACTTCCGTCCGGCCAGCCGGTCGACGAAAAGCCCGGCGAGGAACGTCAGAAAAGCAATCGACTCCGGATCGAAGCGCTTCTCCTCTTCCGCCGTGCAGTCGGCGTAAACGGCGCCCGAGATTTTTTCTTTGACGACCATCGGGACGAGCACCGCCGAGGAGGCGCCGGCGGCGCCGAGGCGCGCCGAAACATCGTTGCCGGCGGACAGGCGGAAGGCGGATCCCTCGAGGACCCGGGAGAGAGGTCCGCCGTCGATCGGAAGCACGACCCTTCGGGCCGCGTCGTCGTTCCCGCCATGCTCGCTGAAACCGGTTGCCTTCCAGACGACCAGGGCTCCGGATTTCGAGATCAGGAGCGCGGACCGAGAGGAGTGACGGCGGCAGAGCTCCAGGAACCGGTGCAGCGCCTCCACCTGGTTTCCCGCGTCATCGAGGTTGCGCGCGACTTCGATCGAGAGGAGGCCGGCGCCCGTCGGTCTATCCGGCAGCTCGCTCGGCTCGGGTGCGGGCGGCGGCGCGGGCTCGGGGATCGCAACGAGCTCCGGCGGCACGAGGCCCGTGAAGTCCTGATCGAACCGGGAAAGAAAACCTTCCCACCGCCGGTCCGACTCCAGGCGAAGCCGTTCGAACTCGTCCCGCAGCCCGGCGAAGCGTTCGTGGAGGCGGCGCTCGATCTCGGATTCGAGCCGACGCAGTCGATCTTCAGAATCACTCACTCGGCGCATTATCCGGGCGCGCTCGGGACAGAGTCAAATTGTTTGGTGCGAAATGAGGACGCAAAGGTCGCTCCGGGAGGGTGGAAGCGCGAAAGGCGGAAGGTCGCGGGCGCCGCCGCGACTCTGGACGGACTGCCCTGGCGACCGGGAAAGAAAACGACGTTGCCGCGCACACCCGCACGGTGGTAGCCGATGGCTCTCCGCCACCCGTTTCTGCGATCGTTGCCAGATCGAGTGCCCGGAGGCCACCGCCTCGGGACGACCCTTTCGCCGTTCATAGACCGCAAGCCGCTGCCATTAAATGGGTTACAGAGGTCCAATTGACTCCCTGCGCCCCCCGGCCATAAGATGGGCGGCTCGGTTATCAACTCCATGCGAAGGGGGTGAGATTACGTGCCGCTCGTTCACGTCAAGGAAGATGAGTCCTTCGAAAACGCCATGCGGCGCTTCAAGCGGAAGTGCGAGAAATCCGGAATCCTCTCGGAACTGAAGAAGCGCCAGCATTACGAGAAGCCGAGCGCGAAGCGCAAACGCAAGATGATCCAGGCCCGCAAGAAAATGCTTCGCAAGCTTTCGGAAGAGCGTCGGGCCACTCCGTAGCCATCCTCCCCGCGGAGGGCGATGCCGATCGGGCATCGCTCGAGTTCGACGTCGTCCTCCGCCTCCTCTCTTCTCTGGCCCGCACCGACCCCGGCCGCAGGGCCGTGGCGGCGCTCTTGCCGTCCGGTGACGAGGCCCGGGTGCGCGCGCTCCTCTCCGAAACTCTGGAAGTCTCGTCCTTCCGCATCCGACACGGCCGGCTGCCTCTGGCGGGTGTCGAAGAGGTCGAGGGACATCTCACGACGATCGCAAGCGGCGCCTTCGGTCCGGAGGACTTCCGCCCGATTCTCTCCGTCGCCCGCGCCGCGGCCGCCGTTTCCCGCGCGCTGGAATCCGCGGAGTCGCCCCGCCTCATCGAACGGCGGGAGAGCCTTCCTCAGTTCGAGGAGCTGCTCGCGCAGGCGATCCGGATCTTCGCCGCGGACGGAACGATCCGGGACGACGCGTCGCCGGAGCTGTCCGCGATCCGCACGCGCCTGCGCAGGCGCCGCAACGAAGTCGCGCGGAATCTCGAGAAGATCGTCGACCAGCGCCGCGAGTTTCTGGGCGACGCCACGGTCGTCCTGCGCAACGACCGGTATTGCCTGCCGGTCCTCGCCTCGTCGCGCGCGAGGGTTCCCGGAATGGTCCACGACCGGTCGGGCAGCGGCCAGACGGTTTTCGTCGAGCCGATGGAAGTGATCGAGGCGAACAATGATCTCGCGCTGCTGGCCGGAGAAGAGCGTCGCGAGGTCGAGAGACTGTTGACCGGATTTGGACGCGCGGTCCTCGCAGGGGCGGAGAAGCTCTCGGCCGCGGTCGCGGAGCTCGGCGAGCTCGACGCGCTTGAAGCGAAAGTGGAATTCGGAGATCTGTCCGCCGGTCGCGTCCCCGAAATATCCGACGACGGCGAATGGATCCTGCGCGCCGCCCGGCATCCGCTTCTCGACGCGCGGCTGGCGCCTTTGCGGCGCCGGGTGCTCGACGAGCGCCGTGGCGACCGCGAAGCGACCCCGCTCGATCTCGAGCTCTCGCGCGAACAGCGGATGCTGGTCGTATCGGGGCCCAACGCCGGCGGCAAGACAGTCGTTCTGAAGACCGCGGGGCTCTTTTCACTGCTGGCGCAGTCCGGAGTTCCGATTCCGGCCGGGAGCGGAACCAGACTGCCGGTGTTCCGATCGATCCGCACCGAGATCGGAGATGCCCAGGCGATCCTTTCGGACCGCTCCACATTTTCCTCCTCGATGGAGACGCTCGCCGCGATCCTCGACGAATCCGGCGCCGGCGGCCTCGCGCTGATCGACGAGATCGGCGGCGCCACCGATCCGGAGGAGGGCAGCGCGCTCGCCGTCGCGTTTCTGGAGGAGTACCTGGCGCGGGGCGGGCGGGCGATCGTGACGACGCACCTTTCCGCGATCAAGAACTTCGCCGCCGGCCGGCCCGATTCCGTCACGGCGGCGATGGAGTTCGACGAAGAGACCGGCCGGCCGAACTACCGGCTTCACCCCGGACTCTCGGGACGGAGCCGCGCGCTCTCGGTCGCGCGCGAGCGCGGACTTCCGGAGTCGGTGCTCGATCGCGCGGTGGAAATCCTCGGTGAGGCCTGGCAGCGGCGCGAGGAGCGCGAGTCGGAAGCGGAAGCGACCCTCGATCGCCTGCGGCGGGCCGAAGCCGCCCTGGCGGAGCAACGGGAGACCTTCCACCGGGAAGCACAAAAGCTCGCCGCCGAAAAAGAGGAAGTCGCACGCGCCCGCGCGAAGCTCCGGGAGGACGGGCTGGCCGGCTTCGAGAAGGCCCGCCGCGAGCTGGCCCGCCGCGTCGACGAGGAGCTTGCCGCGATCCGCGCCGACGTCTCCCGCCGCTCCGAAATGTCCGCCGCGCAGCTGGTCGCGCACGCGGAGGAGGCCGTGGCGGGTGAACCCGCGCTCGTCGAGGCCCGCGAGCAGATAGAGGCGGGCGCGCGAGAGCTCCGGGAAGGCGGGCGCGTCCGGCTGCGCGGGCTGAAGCTCGAGGGCACCATCGTTTCCCTCGATCCGGAGAGTGCGTGGCTCGACGTCGGCGGGAAGAGAATGCGCGTGGCACGTGCCGAGCTCGAGCCGGCCGGGAAGCCGGACAAGGAGAAGCCCGGGAAACGGGAAACGGGAAACGGGAAACGATCCGGAAGGAGAAAAGAGAGCGGGTCTTCCGATGCCGGGGGCGGGCCCGTCAAAGAAGTCAACGTGATCGGAAAAAGGCTGGACGAGGCGATCGACGAAGTGGAAAAAGCGCTCGATGAAGCGCTGGTGGCCGGCGCGCAGCTCCGGGTCATTCACGGCCACGGGACCGGCCGGCTTCGCGATGGGCTCCGCGAGCACCTGCGCAAGCACCCGAATGTAGCCTCCGCGCGAGCGGCCGACGCGCGTGAGGGCGGCAACGGGGCGACGATGGTGGACCCCCAGTGATTTCGGCAGGCGGGATGCGGAAGACGGGAGGTGGCAAGACGCAACTTTCATCTCCGGCCTCCTGCCGACTTCAGAGGTTGAGAGAGACTTCGCCAGGACGAGCAAATCTTCCCTTCTTCTTCATCACGAAGTCCCCAATCGGCATTTTCGTTTCCCGTTTCCCGTTTCCCGTTTCCCGTTTCTCGGCCCCCCGATGACCCACGACCTCGACATTACCGACTCCGCTCTCGCCGAGCTGCGCTCCGCAGCGGACATCGTCGAAGTGATCGGCGAGCACACACGGCTGAAAAAGGCGGGTCGCTCCTGGAAAGGGCTCTGCCCGTTTCACAACGAGCGCACGCCATCCTTCACGGTGGATCGCGACAAGGGCCTCTACCACTGCTTCGGCTGCGGGG
>JBBQDF010000089.1:0-8939 GCA_038319475.1 Thermoanaerobaculia bacterium | reverse complement strand
GGCGTGCTTCTTTACCGCGCGACCTCTCGCCAGCCGGCGCCTCTGCCGCGGGGACTCCCGCGCTCGACGCCTCGGCCGCGCCTGCGGGAATCTCGTCCCACTCACGCGCTGGAGCGGGAACGCACGCTACCGCCGCATCCGAGCCCGGCCACGTCGGCCGCCGAACACGTTCCGAGCATCGCGATTCTCATCGACGACCTCGGCAACGACTCTGCCGCCGTCGAACGCATCGCGGGCTGGCGCTTTCCGGTTTCGACGGCGGTACTCCCGGGTCTGCCCGCGAGCGGAGAGACGGCCCGATCTCTCGAGCGATCGGGCAAGCAGGTGTTGCTGCATCTTCCGATGGAGCCGCGTGGCTTTCCGGGGGTGCGCCCCGGACCGGGCGTCGTCCTGCTCTCGCAATCGGACGAAGAGATCGCGGCGACCCTGCGAAGTGATCTCGACTCGGTTCCTGGCGCGGTCGGAGTCAACAATCACATGGGCTCCGCCGCGACCGCGGACCTTCGCGTGATGCGCGCCGTCGCGGGCGTGCTCGCCGGACGCGGGCTCTTCTTCGTGGACAGCCGTACGACGGGAGAGACGGTCGCCCTCGACGCGGCGCGAGAGGCGCGGGTGCCGTCCGCGTCCCGCCGTGTGTTCTTGGACGACGTCCAGAAGGAGAGCGCGATCGAACAGTCGCTGACCGAGCTGATCACCCATGCGAAGAAGGAGGGGTCCGCGATCGCGATCGGGCATCCCTACGAGACGACGCTCGCGGTGCTCGATCGCGAGCTGCCGAAGCTCTCGGCGCGGGGCGTGAAGCTGGTGAAGATCTCCGAGGTGGTGAGGTAAGAAGCGCCGAAGTCGGGAGTTGAGGTTGTGAGTTGGCCGGACCTGTGCCCGGACGACCCCTTACCTCTTAACTCATTCCTCCGCCTTCGCCTCCTCCCAATACCGGTCGAGCTCCCTGGCGCCGATCTGGCCGATCTCGCGGCCGCTCTCGGCGGCGCGGCGCGCGACACCCGCGAACCTCGAACGGAACCGCGCGTTCGTGCGGCGCAGCGCGGACTCCGGGTCTACGTGACGGCGGCGGGCGAGGTTGACCACTGAAAGAAGCAGATCGCCGATCTCGTGCTCCTCGGCGGCCGGGTCGCCCGCCTGCGACGCCTCGCGCCACTCCTGCAGCTCCTCTTCGATCTTCCGGGCGACGTCCGCGTCACGCTCCCAGTCGAATCCGAGGTCTGCCGCCCGGCACGCCATGCGATAGGCCGCCGCGATCGCGGGAAGCCCCTTCGGCAGGCTCTCGAACGGGTCGGCCGCAGCTCCCGCCTGCCGGCGCTTGCGCGACTCCCAGTTGCGCTTGACCTCGGCCGGGTCCGCCTCGCGCGTCTCGCCGAAAACGTGAGGGTGCCGGTCGATCATCTTGGCGGAAACACCGTCTGCGACGCCGGATAGATCGAACCACCCCTGTTCGCGCGCGAGGGTGGCGAGGAAGAAGACCTGGAACAGGAGGTCGCCGAGCTCGTCGCGAAGCGCAACGGTGTCCCCCGCGTCAATCGCCTCGAGTGTTTCGTAGCACTCCTCGAGGAGAAACGCGCGAATGGTCTCGGGCGTCTGTTCGCGGTCCCACGGGCACTCCTGCCGAAGCTTTTCGACGAGCGCGGCGAGGCTTTCGAGCGGCAGCACCCGCGCATCGTAGCGCGGGCGAACCGGCGGACTACCGCCCGCGCGGCGCTCCGGGAGGCCGCGCGCGGCCCCGTTCGGGTTAAGATTTCCGATACCCCAAGAGGAGCGATGGCCGAAAAAGAGGAAAAGCCGATCCGCGTCGTCGATCGGCGGATGTTCACATCCGACGGCGAGCTGCGCGCGGGCTTCGTGCCGGAGGAGACGACGCCCGATGTGCCCCCCGAGGCAGCGCCGCCGCCGCCTTCGCGCCCGCCCGCCGCAGCGCCGCCGCTTGAACGCCCGCCGGCCGCACCGCAGGTCCCCAAACAGGCCCCCGCGGCGGCGGCTCCGGCTCCGGCCCGACCCGCCTCGCCCGCCGCACCGGCCCCTGTTCCCGACGAGGACCTGGAAGAGGCCGCCGAAAACCGCGGGGCTCCGGGCGAGCCGGCCGGCGAGTTCTCCGCGATCGTCCGCTCGCTCGCCACGACGGCGTACTCGGCTCTGGGTCTTCTCGCAGATCCGACCGGGGCGCGGCACCGCGAGCCTGCGGTGGCGCGGCAGATGATCGACTGGCTCTCGGTGCTCGAATCGAAGACCCGGAACAATCTCTCCTTCGAAGAGTCGGATTTCCTCTCCCGCGTCCTGTACGAGCTGCGACTGGCCTTCGTCGAAGTGACCCGTCCGGCGCCGCGCTGACCGGGGGACCCGAACGCAAGACCCCAGGGATCCCGGACCGACCGGACTGCCGTCTCCCCGGATCGCGCCACCGCGCCGGCCGCGTGCGCGGTGTTTCCTCCAGCCGGGAAGGTTCTGTCTTCTGATCGTCCTGCTTTGCCCGGCCGTTCTGCCGGCACAGACGGAGGTGTCCGCGCTCCCGCCGCCGATGACCCGCAGCCTCTATCGCGCGCACTGGTTCGAGTTCTTAAACGCGCATCTCGAGGACGACGCGCGGGGCGCCGCCGCGGCGCTGGCAGCGATCCGGAAATCCGCCCGCGCCGTCGGTGTGGTCCGCCTTTCGGATTTTTCGAGGACGGCCGTCCACGAGGGCCGCAAGGCGGAAGCGCTCGGAAAAACAGAACGGGCCGCGCGCGCTTACGACGCCGCCATCCTGCTCGACGAGACGAACTACGACGCGATCCTCTCCCGCATCGGGTTTCTGACTCGGCGAGGCGCGTACTCGCAGGCGTCCCGTCTCCTTCCTGACGCGGCGGGCGCGCTCCTGGCGACGCGCGAGTCCCGCCTGACGCTCGCGTCGTCGGCGGCCGTGTGGCTGTCGTTCGCGGTCGCCGCCTCTCTTCTGGGCCTGATCCTGACGCTCGCCCTGAAGCACTCATCGCGGATCTCTCACGACCTCGGAGAGATGTCCCGCCGGATCGGGGGGCGCGCCGCCGCTCCGCTCGCGCTCGTGATCGCGCTCTGTCCGCTCGCGCTGGGGCTCGGACCCGGCTGGCTGCTTCTCTACTGGGCCGCCCTTCTCTTCACGTACACGGCCGGAACGGACCGAACGGTCCTCGCCGCGGGGTTGATCGCGCTCGGTCTTCTCATCCCGGCCCTCTCCGCCGTGTCCCGCGAGAACGTCATCGAGCGATCGCCACTCTGGGTCGCTGCCGTCGATCTCGACGAGAGGCGGGAAGACGCGAGCGCGGAGGATGGCCTGCGGCAGGCCTCAGGCGTTTTTGCCGAAGACCCGGACGTGTGGTTCCTCCTCGGGATGTACGCGGAGCGCTCGGGAGATCCCGAACGGGCGATCGTCTCCTACGACCGCGCGATTCAGGCCGACGCGCGGGATTACCGACCGTTCTTGAATCGCGGGAACGCTCACTTCCAGGACGGCGATTACCTGCAGGCCATCCGCGACTATGAATCCGCCGCGGAGCGCGCCCCCAGGGCGGCCGAGATTCCTTACAACATCTCGCTCGCGCGCGGCGAAGCCTACGATTTCGAAGGGCAGTCGGCGGCAATCACCCGCGCCCGAACGCTTTCCGCCTCCTCCGTCATCGCCTGGACGGAGCGGCCGAGCGTCGCGCGCGTGATTTCCGCCGGGTATCCTCTGCCTCGCGCGCGTCAGAGGATCGAGCAGTGGAACCGGCAGCCGAAGAGCCGCCGCCTGCCGGGGCACGCGCCGCCTCTCCGTTTTGCCGGCGTCTTTCTCACCCCTTTCGCGCTCGGGCCGTGGGCGGCGCTCGGGCTCGCCGTCGCGATCGCGGCCTGGCGCTCGAACCGGCCGGTTGCTATTGACTGCGCCCGATGCGGCACGGCCCTCTGCGACTCCTGCCGCCGATACGGAGACCACCCGCTCTATTGCACCGAATGCGTTCAGTTCCACGTGCGCAAGGAAAACGTGGGAATCGCGGCGCATGTCGCCCAGGCGGGAGAGATTCGCGCGCGGGTGCGGGCACGCGACCGGCTGTGCCGGTTGCTCTCCGTGCTTCTGCCCGGAACGCATCAGGTGTTTTCGGATCGCGCCTTTTCCGGATTTCTCACGATGGCGCTCTTCTTCTTCTGTCTTGGAGTGGCCGCGATCGGAGGGCGCTTCTTTGACCCGCGCCAGCTTCCATCCTCCGCGGGCGGGGGGCCGGCGCTCCTCGTGCCGGTCGCCGTCGCCGCTCTCGTCTGGGTGATGTCGCTTTCGAGCTCATGGAGGAGATCTCATGGGTCTTGAGGGCACCCTCCGCGTCTTCTCCTTGAACGACATCTTTCAGGTGCTCGGCCTGCAGCGAAAGAGCGGCGTTCTGACGGTCGAGGGAGAGGACGACACGGTCACCATCTCCTTTCTCGGGGGGCAGGTCGTCGCGGCCGAATCCGGAGAGCGGCGGCTCGACAATCGCATCGGAAACCTGCTCGTCCGCTCCGGCCGTCTTTCGGAAGAGCAGCTCAAGCAGACCCTGCAGACGCAGGCCGAAACCCAGCAGCGCCTGGGATTCCTGCTGATCCGCGAGCGGCTGGTCACACCCGCGGACCTGAAAGAAGCGCTGCGGCTCCAGATCCTGCGGATCGTCTTCAACGCTTTCCGCTGGACGGACGGCCGGTTCTCCTTCACGCAGGAGGGGCCGATCGACTACGACGCGGACCACATGTCCCCCGTGCCGACGGAGTCGATTCTGATGGAAGCCGCGCAGATGCAGGACGAGTGGCCGCTGCTCGAACGGAAAATCCCCTCCCGCGACATCGTTTTCCGGCGCGCGGCCGGTGTTGAAGACCTTCGTCTCGTGGTTCCGCCGGAAAAACCCGCGGAGGGATCTCTGGTCGTTTCGCGAACCGAAGCGGAGAGCTGGAAATGGGTGGACGGCTCCCGCACCGTGGGCGAAATCACGGAGCACGCGTTTCTCTCGGAGTTCGACGTTTACAAGGGGCTCGGGGAGCTTCTGGGACGCAGCCTGCTGGTCGAGGGGCGGATCCCTCTGCCCGCGCAGGCACCCGCGGTCGCGGATTCGGCCGGTTTTTTTCCCGCGCGGGCGGCGATTCTCTGGATGGTGGCGGCGGTCTGGATCGGGCTCGGCTTCTTTCTCGTCCCGAGAAACCCCTGGAACCTCTTCGTCCGTCCGCTCGGGGAGCGCCGGGAGGCAGCCGAGTTCTTAAAGTCCGTCTCCCTCGAACGCCTCGCGGCGATCGAACGCGGTGTGCGGGTTTTCTACGACTCGTCTGGCCAGTACCCGAAAAAGCTCGAGGACCTGGTCACGACCGGCATTCTCGACGAAGGCGGTGTCTCCGATCCCTACGGCCGCAAGTACCGGTACATCCTCCGGTCCGACGACGGGAAGTTTGGTCTCTACGGCCGTAACGCCTCAGGTGAGATCGATCTCGACCTCTCCTTCGACCGGTCCCTCGCGCCCGTGGCGGAGATCCATCCCGCCGGGGCAAAGGTCCGCGCCCTGGAGCGCCGCCCGGGTGTGCAGGTGATTGAGTGAGCGGGAGGGTTGAGCGTTTATCGTCGAGCGTTCAGTTGAGAGTTGAGAGTTGAGAGTTGAGAGTTGAGGGTTAAGAGATAGCAACGAAGGGGTTAACCCGGGTCAAACCTCTCGTCGCGGCTTTTTAAGCGCCGTGGCGGGCTTTGAAATCAGCGAACACGAATTCCGCTCCTGCTCCCAGCCGCGGGAGAGGGATGTGAGTAGGATCGGCTGATATTTTTTTAAATTAAGAATTGACAGAGAGAGGCTCAGATTCTAAACTGCTCCCGTTTCGAAGAATGCGAAGGGGAGAGGAAAACCAAAAATGAGCAAGATTATCGGGATCGATCTCGGCACCACGAATTCGTGCGTCGCCGTGATGGAGGGTGGCGACCCCGTCGTCATCCCGAACGCCGAGGGGAACCGCACGACCCCCTCCGTGGTCGCTTTTTCCAAGTCGGGCGAGCGGCTGGTCGGCCAGGTGGCCAAGCGCCAGGCGATCACCAACCCGTCCAACACCGTCTTCTCGATCAAAAGGTTCATGGGCCGCAAGTTCGGCGAGGTGAACGACGAGATGAAGATGGTGCCCTTTGCCGTGAAGCAGTCTTCCAACGGAGACGTTCGCGTGCAGGCGAGCGGCAAGGAATATTCACCTCCCGAGATTTCCGCGATGATCCTGGGCAAGTTGAAGGAAGCCGCCGAAGCCTACCTCGGCGAAAAGGTGACGCGCGCCGTGATCACGGTGCCCGCGTATTTCAACGATGCGCAGCGGCAGGCGACCAAGGACGCCGGGCAGATCGCGGGGCTGACCGTCGAGCGCCTGGTCAACGAGCCGACCGCCGCGGCGCTCGCGTACGGCCTGGACAAGAAAAAGGACGAGACGATCGCCGTCTACGACTTCGGCGGCGGGACCTTCGACATCTCCATCCTCGAGGTCGGAGAAGGGGTCGTGGAGGTGAAGTCGACCAACGGCGACACGCATCTTGGCGGCGACAACATCGACCAGCGCATCATCGAATGGATCCTGGCGGAGTTCAAGAAAGACCAGGGCGTCGACCTGTCGAAGGACGCCATGGCAATGCAGCGCCTGAAGGAAGCCGCGGAGAAGGCCAAGATCGAGCTCTCGAACGTGGTCGAGACGGAGGTCAACCTTCCGTTCATCACGGCGGATGCATCCGGCCCTAAGCACCTCCAGCTGCGGCTCACGCGGTCAAAGCTCGAACAGCTCGTCGAGGACCTCGTCATCAAATCGATGGCTCCCTGCAAGCAGGCGATGAAAGACGCGGGTGTTGAGCCGAAGGACATCGACGAGGTGGTGCTCGTCGGCGGCCAGACCCGTATGCCGCGGATCCAGGCGCTCGTCAAGGAACTCTTCGGCAAGGACCCGCATCAGGGCGTCAATCCCGACGAAGTGGTGGCGATCGGCGCCGCGATCCAGGGCGGAGTGCTGGCCGGGGACGTCAAGGACCTGCTGCTTCTGGACGTCACGCCGCTCTCACTCGGGATTGAGACTCTCGGTGGCGTGACGACGCGGCTGATCGAGCGCAACACGACCATTCCGACCAAGAAAAGCGAGACCTTCTCGACGGCCTCCGACAACCAGACCTCCGTAGAGATCCGCGTCCTTCATGGCGAGCGCGAAATGGCCCGGGACAACAAGGCCATCGGGGTGTTCCACCTCGTGGGCCTGCCGCCGGCCCCGCGCGGGATTCCTCAGATCGAGGTCGCGTTTGACATCGACGCGAACGGGATCATGAACGTCTCTGCGAAGGACCTCGGGACGGGCAAGGAGCAGAAGATCACCATCACGGCCTCGTCCGGGTTAAACAAGGACGAGATCGACCGAATGGTCCAGGATGCGAGCGCGCACTCCGACGAGGACCGGAAGCGGCGTGAGGAAATCGAGGCGAAAAACCGGCTCGACAGCCTCGTCTACTCGACGGAGAAATCGTTCGGCGAAAACAAGTCGAAGCTCGATGCGGGCGAGATCTCGAACTTCGAGTCCGCCTTAGCCGACGCGAAGAAGGCCCTCGAGTCCGGGGGAGCCGAAAACATGACCTCAGCGACCGACAGGCTCCAGCAGGCCTCGCACAAGCTCGCCGAGGCGATGTACAGGAACGCCGCGTCCGGAGCGGGCGCGGCGCAGGACGCCGGTCAGGCGGGCGGCGGCTCGGAAAGCGGCGGGTCCGCGGGCGCCTCGGGCTCGGCGGGCAAGGAAGACGAAGTCATCGATACCGAGTACGTGGACGCGGAAAAGAAGTAAGCGGCGAGGGATGGCGGGAGCCCGGAGGAGCACGCGGCCGCGTTCAAACCTCTTGACTCTCGCCCCCCGAGCCTCGACCCTAGGCTCATGAGTGTTTTTCAGTGGAACTCACTCCAGGATCTGTTCGCGATCCAGGAGAAAATGAACCGGCTTTTCGAAGACACGATTCACCGGACCGAGTTTCCGGACGAGGGTATGGAGACGGCGCTCTGGTCCCCGGCCGCCGATGTCTTCGAAAACACGGAAGAGATCACTCTTCAGATCGAGATTCCGGGCGTGCGCCTCGATGACGTGCGGCTGGAGTCGGTGGACGGCAAGCTGAAGGTCTCCGGGCACCGGCGGACGGACCCCGGTGTCGAGCCGCGCCACTTCGTGAGGATGGAACGCATCTACGGTCGGTTCTCGCGCGAGTTCCCCGTGCCGGGGTCGATCGATCCGTCCGCGATCAAGGCCACTCTGCGCAACGGAGTGCTCAAAGTGGTGGTTTTCAAGATGGAGAAACGGCAGGCAATTCCTGTGGACGCGAAAAAGAGCGTGCGATGACATCGAACCGTCCCGGCGTTTACCGGATCGGGGTGATCTCCGAGCGCTTCGGCATACACCCGCAGACGCTTCGCATGTACGAGCGCGAGGGCCTCCTCCGTCCCGCGCGGACCGAAGGCAACACCCGGCTCTACGACTCCGACACGATCGAACGGCTCGAGATCATCCTCACCCTGACCCGCGATCTCGGAGTCAACCTGGCGGGCGTAGAAGTCATCCTTCACATGAAAGAGCGCATGCAGAAGATGCAGGGGGACGTCCACAACGTCCTCTCGGTCCTCCGGGAGGAGGCCGCGTCGCGCCGCAACGAGCCCGATCGCAAGTTCGCCCTCGCGAAGATTCCCGGCGGGCTGGCGCTTGCGCGCGTCCAGAAGCCGTAACCAGGGACGGAAGCCGTAAGGGGTCAGGGTGAGGGGTCAGGCGGCGGGAGTCCTCACCAGACCGTCCGAAGCCGGTCGTCCGCTTCACCCCTGACGCCTCACCCCTCACCGTCTCCGGTCGGGAACAAACGCCACATGGGACGGAGTTCCTCTCTTTCGCGGGATAGAATCCGCCGCTGAAAACGAGGAGGACCCGTGAAGAAAGCCTGCATCATGCTCGCC
>JBBQDF010000088.1:0-8969 GCA_038319475.1 Thermoanaerobaculia bacterium | reverse complement strand
CGGCCGGCGCCGCTCGCGCCCCTCATGCAGGCGCTGCTCGACCGCTTCGACGCCGAGCTCTCCGCGCCGGGCTGGGAGCGGGAAGTGGAGCGGTGGGAAAGCGCCTCCCTCCACCGCCGGGGCGATCCGATGACGATCAGGCGGGACGGCCAGGAGCTTTCGGGCGAGTATCGCGGCCTGACCCCCGAAGGGTTTCTTCGCCTCGGCACGCCTTCGGGCGAGACGGTCTGCGTCACCGGAGAGCTGGCGAGTTGGTGAGCCCCCCGGCCCCGGCGCGACTCCTGGCCGTCGACGTCGGGAACACGAACACGGTCCTCGGACTCTATGCCGGCACGGATCTTCTTCGGAGCTTCCGGCTGACGAGCCGCCGCGACGCGACGTCCGACGAGATCGCGCTGTCGGTCGAGGGGCTTCTGCGGACGATTCCCGGCGGCCCTCCGGACGACGTGATCATCTCGTCGGTCGTTCCGGCGCTGCGTTTTCCCATGCGACAGGCGTTTCGCCAGCTCTTCGAACGCGAACCGATTTTCATCGAACCCGGCATAAAAACCGGCATGCCGATCCTCTACGACGTCCCGCAGGAAGTGGGCGCCGACCGCATCGTCAACGCGGTCGCGGCTTACGCTCGCGTGAACGGCCCCTGCATCATCGTGGACTTCGGCACGGCGACGACGTTTGACGTGGTGACGCCGCGCGGCGAGTACTCCGGCGGCGTGATCGTCCCCGGCATCGCGATCTCCGCGGAAGCGCTGTTCGAGAAGGCGGCGCGGCTCTGGCGCGTCGAGATCCGCCGCCCCGACCGGGTCGTCGGGAAAACGACGGCCTCCTCGATTCAGTCGGGCCTCTATTTCGGGTATCTGTCGCTGGTCGACGGGGTCATCGACCGCATCGTGCGGGAGACGGGCGGAAGCCCCCGCGTGATCGCCACCGGAGGTCTCGCTGAGCTCTTCGCCGGCGGATCTGAGCGCATCGACGAGGTGGACCCTCTCCTGACCTTGACGGGACTTCGCCTGATTTATGAGCGAAACCGGGGAGGATAACGGCTACTTCGCCGCGGCGGAGGTGGCGTTCATCCGCCGGCGCGGGACTCCCTTTCTCCTTTCGCCGAAGGACTTCGCGCTGTTGACCGAGTGGCGGGCCCTCGGGGTCCCCGTCGAAGCGATCGAGCAGGGGATCGACGACGCGTTTTCGCGGCGGGAAGAGCGAGGCGCGGCCGGGCGCGTCAACTCCCTGTCGTACTGCCGCGACGCCGTGCTTCTGGCGTGGGAGCGGCGCGCCGAGGCGGCGATCGGACGCGGCACCGGCCGCACGGCGGAGGAACCGGCGGCGGCCATCGCTCTCGAAAGCCTCGCCGCTCGCCTGACGGAGCTCGCCCGCGCACGCCCCGAGCTCGAGGCGCCCCTCGTCTCGGCCGCCCGGTCGGTGTCCCGCCTGGCGGCCTCCGGCAAAGACGCCGGCGCGGCCGAGGACGCGCTCGCGCGCATGGACAAACGTCTGGCGGGCGCGCTCTACGAGGCGCTTGCCTCCGCCGAGCGCGAAGCCGTCGACGCGGAAGTGGCCGCGCAGCTTGCCCGGGCCCGCGTGCGGCTCGACGATGAAACGGCGGGGAAGACGGCCCGCGCGCTGCGTCGGCGCGCCGTTCGTGAAACGCTCGGCATCCCCCGCCTGTCTCTTCTGTAGGTTCGATTTCCGATCCATGACGCTGCGCGCGGTCATCGAAAAGCTCGCGCCCACCGGCGAGGGGCTCGTCAGGACAAATGAGGGTGTGGGACTCGTGCAGGGGGCGCTTGCCGGGGAAGACGTTGAGATCGAGGTCGTGCGGAGCTCCCGCAAGATCTGGAGGGGCCGTGCTCTGGCGGTTTACCGCGCCTCTCCCGACCGGCAAAGCGGCGGCCACGCGGAGGGATGTTCCGCCTGCGACTGGGCGCACTTCGAGCCGCAGGCGGCGCGCGCCGCGAAAAAAGAGCTTTTCTTAGAGACGTTGGCGCGTATCGGAAAAATCCCGGCGGACCGCTTTGGAGCCCTGGCAATCGAGCCGTCGCCCCCCGGATATCGCCTGAGAAGCCGCTTCCACGTCGAGCGCCGCGACGGAGCGCTGCGGGTCGGAGGCTTCGCCCCGGGCACCCACCGGGTCGAGCCGCTCGACGACTGTGAGGCGCTCGGCTCTTCGCTGCGCAGCCTCCTGCCCCGGATTCCGGAGGCGCTCACGCCGTTTCCCCCCCCGCTCGAAATCGCGACGCTCGAGTCTCTCGATGGGCGTTCCCGGCTGGCGCGCGTCACCGCGTCGGGCGACGGCAGAGACGCGGCCGAGATTGCCCGAGCTCTCGCGCCACTTTTCGACGGGGTGCGCATGGCGGACGCTCGGGGCCACGTGCGGCACCGCAGCGGCCGGCCGCGGCTCTGGCTCACGGTCGATGGTCGCGCGTGCCCGGCCTCTCCGGAGACGTTCTTCCAGGCGAATCGATTTCTGGTCGAAGCTCTGGCCGCACATGTCCGGGATCTCGCCAGCGCCGTGCCTCCCGCGCGAGCACTGGACGCGTATGGCGGGTCCGGCTTCTTCGCGGGAGGATTGCTCGCCGCCGGACATGACGTGACCTCCGTCGAGGGGCAACCGGAGGCGGTCGGGGAGGCGCGACTGGCGCGTGAGCGCTCGGCCTTTCGCGATCGCTGGCGCATCGAACAGGCGGACGTCCGGCAATTCGTGCGGTCGGATTCCCGACGCGAGGAACTCATCGTGGTCGATCCCCCGCGCGCCGGGCTCGAGCTGCCGCTCGCGCGCGCTCTGGCGGCCAGGGCGCGGCGCCGCCTTCTCTACGTCTCCTGCGATCCGGCGACCCTGGCGCGTGACCTCGCGGCGATGCTGCCGATGGGCTGGGAAATCGTCAGCGCGCGCCTTTTCGATCTTTTCGCCTTCACGCACCGCGTCGAGGCGGTCATCGCTCTGGAGCGGGTCCGCGGCGAGTGAGGGCCGCGGAGGGGGCCCCGCGACCGAGGCGCGGCCCCGCACCCGCCGCTCTGGCCGCCATCGCGTTCGTCTCCGGAATCGCACTCGGCGCGCGCGCGACCGGCGGATCCCGGGCCGCGCTCATCCTGGCGGGCGTCTGCGCGGCTCTCCTCGCCGCGCGGTCCCGGCGCGGCGCTGGAGGAACCGTCTCTCGGGTGGCGGCCGCGCTGCTTTTTGCCGCGCTCGGTTTCGCGCAGGGGCAGATCCGTCTCGCCCTGCCGGCGCTTCGGGCGCAGCAGGCCTTCGCGGCTCTCCCGTCCTCGCCGGACCGCGTCGATCGCGTGGAAGGCGTGCTCCTGGATTTCTGGACCGGCGCACCGCCTCGCGCGCACGGCCGCCTGCGGGCGGAGCGCCTCTGGGACGGCCGGGCCTGGAGACGGTTTCCGGCGGACGTCTTTCTCTTCGTCTCGGGCGTGGAGCCGGTCGCGGCTGATCGCGGAGACCGGGTCGTCGTCGTCGGCAAGCTGCGCCGCGAGGGTCTCCCGGCGTCGGACCGCGACATCGCCCTGCCGTGGCCCCTGTTCCGGCTGTCGTTGAAAAGCGCGCTCCGGGTGGAATCCCCGCGTTCGACGTGGCTCTCCTTTCTGGCCGGCCCCAATCGCCGGCTCCATGTGTGCCTCGCGGACGCGCGTCCGGCAGACGCGGCCTTCGATCGCGACGTGCGCGGCCCTCTCGCGGCGATCCTGCTCGGGCGCACCTCGGGACTCGATCGCGGCATGGTGGCGCGGTACCGCCGCGGCGGCCTTTACCACCTGCTCGTCATCGCCGGGCTTCACGTCGGCCTCGCGGCCGGGATGGCGCTTCTCGTTCTCCGGATGCTCTCCATCCGGGGACGGTGGCGCGAAGCGCTGCTGTTCGGGGTCGTGATTCTGTTCGTCGTCGTGGGAGGCGCCAACCCGCCGGCGGTCCGCGCGGCGCTCGTCTTCACGGTGTTTTTGCTGACGCGTCTCTTCGAGCGGCCGGTCGCGCCCGCTCAGGCGATCGGGCTCTCGGCGCTCGTCCTCTTCGCGGCGGAACCCGGAGAGCTTTACGCGATCGGCACCATCCTGACGTTTGCGGCGGTCTGCGGCATCGCGGCGTTTGCCGAGCCATTGCGCGCCTGCCTGCCGCGAGGACCCGCGTTTCTGTTCTCCGGGCTCGCCGCTGCCGTCGCGGCTCAGATCGGAACGGCGCCCATCCTGCTCTGGCGCTTCAACGTGGTCTCGGCAGGCGCGTGGATCACTGCACCGCTCGCGATTCCGCTTGCGGGGGCCCTGATTGCGGTCGGGGCGGCCGTCCTCGCGTGTCTCGCCCTCGGCATCCCCGCCGGCCCGCTCATCGCGCTCTTCGCGGCCGGCTCGCGCACGCTCGAGTCGCTCGCGGAGAGGACGGCGGGCGCGGCGTTTCTGCGGCCGACGCCTCCGCTTGCGGCCACAATCGCCGTCGTGGCGCTGCTGGCGTGCGGAACTCTTCTGCGGGGGCGGCCGCGGATCGGAGCCTTCGCGGCGGCCGCTCTCCTCTTTTTCTTTCTCGCGGTCCGCCGCGGGCCCGCCGGGCCCGCGCGCGGGTTCTCGCTCGAGGCCCTCGACGTCGGGCAGGGGGACTCGATTCTCCTGCGATGGGGGCGGCACGCGCTGCTCGTCGACGCCGGTGGCCCCTTCGATCTCGAGGCGCGGGACTTTGGCCGCACGCGCCTGCTGCCGAAGCTCCTCGACCGGGGAGTGACGCGCCTCGACGCGGCGCTCGTCACGCACCCGCATCCGGACCATGCCCTCGGACTCTTCGCGCTCTTAGACGAGATCCCCGTCGAAGCGCTCTGGCGATCGGACGGCGACGACGAAGGTGACCTCTACCGGGACCTCGCGGCCGCGGCCGGCGGCCGCGAGGTGCCCGTGCGCCGGCTGCACCCGGGATCGGTCGCCCGATGGAACGACGCGAGCCTGTCGGTCCTTCGGTCCGGGGGCGCCCGGACGAAGAAGGACCCGACGAACAACCAGTCCGTCGTCGCGATGTTCGAACGGCAGGGACGGCGGGCTCTCCTGACGGGCGACATCGGAGCCTCCGGGGAGGCGGAGCTGCTCCGGAGAATCCCGGGCCTCCTCGCCGCAGACGTGCTGAAAGTCGCTCACCACGGCAGCCGCGGATCGACGCTGCCGGCGTTTCTCGCGGCGGTGTCCCCCAGGGCCGCCGTGATCTCCTGCGGCCGCGAGAACAGATTCGGCCACCCGGCCCCGGAGACGCTGTCGTCCCTGGCGGCCGCGCGTATTCGGGTCTTCCGGACGGACGTCGATTCAGACATCCTTCTGGAGCTTTCGCCGGGAGGGACGACGCGCGTGCACAAACGGGAGCTGCCCTGAAACGAGTCCCGCCGCCGGCTCTGCTGGTCGTGCTCGGCCCGACCGGTTCGGGCAAGTCCGACCTGGCGCACGAGGTGGCTCTCCGCCGTAATGGAGAGATCGTCTCGGCCGATGCGTTCGCGGTGTACCGGGGCCTCGACGTCGGCACGGCCAAGCCTTCGCGTGAACGCCGCGCCGAGGTGCCCTACTGGGGGATCGATGTCGCCGGGCCCCGCGAAACGTATTCGGCGGGCCGGTGGGCGCGCGACGCGCGAGGATGGATCGACGACATCGCCCGCCGGGGGCGGCTGCCCATCGTGTGCGGAGGGAGCGGGTTCTACCTGTCGGCTCTCCTCGAAGGGCTGCCGCCCGCCGGCGAGATGGATCCGACCCTCCGGGCGTCGCTCGCGTCGTGGGGCCGTCCCCGGCCGGAGGAGGCGCATCGGGTCCTCGCGTTGAACGATCCGGTCTCTGCCGGCCGCATTCCGCCGGCAAACCTGCGGTACACCCTGCGCGCTCTCGAGATCCTTTTCACGACGGGCGTCCGGCCTTCCGAGCGGCCGCGCACGGGCGGGGGATGGACGGCGAGATGGCGGCTCGTGAAGGTCGGAATCCGGCCGGGGCGCGAGGACCTCTATGCTAGGATCGCGCACCGAGTCGCCTGGATGCTCGATGCGGGCTGGGTCAACGAGGTCAGGCGGTTGCTCGAAGAGGAGGTCCCGGTCGATTCGCAGGCATTTTCTGCGATCGGCTACCGGGAAGTGGCGGAGTGGGTTTGCGGGCGGGCGGATCGGCGAGAGACGGAAGAAAAGATCGTGGCGGCCACCCGTCAGCTCGCCAAACGTCAACGGACCTGGTTCGCGCGGGAGAGCGGTGTCGAGTGGATGCCTCCGGGAGAAGCTCTGGCGGCAACCCTCGCTCGCGTGGATCAGGACGAGACGGAGAGACGCGGATGAACGGATGAACGGATGAACAGATGAACAAGGCCCCGATCAACGTTCAGGACTCGTTTTTCTACAACCTGCGCAAAGACAACATCGCGATCACCGTTCGCCTGACCTCGGGAGAGGAGCGGATGGGCCGCCTTCGTCGCTTCGACAAGTTCGCGCTCGTCCTCGAAGTCGAAGGCCGCGAGGAAATGATCTACAAGCACGCCATCGCGTCGATCCGGTCGGACACCGTTCCCCCGGGCCCATGAGGCCCCTCGAGCGAGCGCCCCGCGCGTTCGCATGAGCCGGAACTCCCGCCACCTGCCATCCTTTCGATCCGAGATGCCTTTGTCGCGCGGCGTTGCCGCGGTCTCGCCCTTTGTCCGCGGCTCTTCCATCGCGCTCCTCGCGCTCTGCGCCGCGCTCCACCTGCGCTGCGCCACGGCGGCGAGCGCTCCCCCGGTTTCGTCCCGCGAGACGTTCCCGCTCGATCCGCGCGAGGAGCTTTCCGGCCCCTTTTCCGACGAGCTCGACCGGGGGTGGCGCGCGCTCTCCTCAGGCGACGCGCGCGCGGCTTCGCGCGCCTTCGATGCGGCGCGAGGGCGCGGACCGCATCTGGCGGCGGACATCGGGTGGATCGAAGCGCAGGTTCTCTCGGGCGCCTTCGCCCCCGCGGAAGCCGCCTGCCTGGGCGCGCTCCACTCGGGCGAGCCGACTCTTCCTCTTCTCGTGGCGTGCGGCGAAGCCCGGGCCCGCAGCGGGCGGCCCGCCGAAGGGTACCGGCTCTACGTGCGCGCTCTGGCGCGCCAGCCAAAGCGCGCCGGCCTCGCCGCGCGCGCGGAGGAGCTGCGGCTGTCCGCGCGCGACGCGCTGTCCGCGCAGGCGCGCGTGGCCTCGGAAGAGCATCGCCCGGCGGAGGCTCGCGACCGCATCGCGGCCGCGATTGACATCGCGCCCGAATCGCTGCCGCTCCGGATCCTGGCCGCGGAGATCGAGCACTCGGCGGGCGATACCGAGAAGTCTCTGCAACGCTTTCGGGAAGCGTGGGAAATGGACCCGGCCGATGCCGCGGTCGGAGAGCGGGTGGGGGATCTCGCCCTCGAACGCGAGGACTACGCGCTGGCGGTCAGCGCGTTTGACCGACTCGCGCGCTCGAATCCGAAGTTCAAGTCGCGTGCGGAAGAGGCGCGCCTGTCGTTTCGAGTGGCGAACTGGCCGCCGCCCGAACGAGAATCGGCGCGCTCCGAGCGACTCTCACGCGCCCGGGCGGCCTCGCTGGTCTGGTGGATGTTTCCCGAGGTCCGCG
Organism: Thermoanaerobaculia bacterium; assembly: GCA_038319475.1. Taxonomy (GTDB): domain Bacteria; phylum Acidobacteriota; class Thermoanaerobaculia; order UBA5066; family Gp7-AA6; genus JALYUA01. The sequence continues at coordinate 1,415 of JBBQDF010000088.1, read as the reverse complement.
AAGCGCGCGTGAGCTCCGGGGTCATTGCGAGCGACGCGGTCTCCCGGCGCGACAGCCGGGCCTTCACGCGCGCCCTCGCGCTCGGACTGCTCGAGGCGGACCGGGAGACACACCGGGGCAATCCCGACGCCACGCTGACGCTAGCCACGGCCTCGCGTCTTCTTCTGCGGCTGATCGATTTCGTGCGGCCGGGCGGCGGCCCTCCCTGTCTGGAGAAGGCGGGTGGCCGATCGCGCAACTCCGCCGACGCGATCAGGGCCGCGGAAATCTGTGGCCTCTGGAAGACGGACGAGGCCAGTCCTCCCGGAGGCGCCGCGTTCACGCGCGCACTCGACCAGGTGCGGGCGATGGCGTCCCGCACGTCCGGGTCATCGAAGGAATGACCTCCGGGGAGGGGCCGGCCGGCGTTCTGCTGCGGGGCCCCTGGACGCTCCCGAACTTCATCACTCTCCTGCGGCTCGCGGCGTTGCCATTTTTCCTCTACGCGATCTCGCAGGGCCGTTTCGGAATCGCGCTCGTCGTCTTCATCGCCGCGGGGATATCCGACGGCATCGACGGATATCTGGCACGGCGCTTCGACATGCGCTCGGCGCTCGGGGCCTACCTCGACCCCATCGCGGACAAGCTCCTCCTCATGAGCTCCTACCTTTTCCTGACGATCCCTTCGTTTCCCGCCGCCGTGAAGGTCCCCGTGTGGCTGGCGTTCATCGTGATCTCCCGTGACGTGCTCCTGCTCACGGTTGCGCTGCTCCTCATCCTCTCCTCCTCCAAGCGCCGGTTCCCGCCGACGTGGCTCGGGAAGGTGACCACCGTCACGCTGATCATCACGGTCCTGTTCGTCCTCTGCGCGAACCTGTGGAGCTGGCCAGACGCGGTGGTGCTGATCGCGTTCGGGGCCGCGGCGACCGTCGCGATCCTCTCCGGATTCGATTACATCTACCAGGTGGCCCGCAGCTCCGGGGGCGCCGACCACGCCGAGATCTCCCCGCCCGCCGAGCGGCCGTGACGCGTCTCCGGCTCCTGTCGCGGCCGGGCTGTCACCTGTGCGAAGAGCTCCGCCGGCGGGTGGACGTCTTACTCGATGGTGTCGCGCACGAGTGGGACGTCGTGGACGTCGACTCGGACCCGGAACTCGCCGCACGCTTCGGAAACGAGATTCCCGTCCTCTTCGTCGGGCCTCGTCTCTTCGCGAAGACGCGCCTTCCGCCAGTCGCCACCCGGCTGCGGCTGCGACGCGCGGTTCTCGCAGGCGCAGAGAGGGGGCCGACGACAAGCGACTCTTAGCAGCCCGTGGAAAAAGGGCGTGGGATGGGTGACCGCCGGCAGCAGCCGGCGTTCTCTACTGCCGGGGGTATGCCTTTGGTGGACGAGTGGCGAGCGCCGCGGGGCCGGCTGGGAGGCGACGCGACGAAGGC
>JBBQDF010000087.1:0-9033 GCA_038319475.1 Thermoanaerobaculia bacterium | reverse complement strand
GGTAGAGCGCACACATCCAGGCGTGGGTCGGCAGCCCGTCGAGGTGCCAATAACACTCCTTGACGTCCTCGCCGTGGTTGCCTTGTGGGCCGGTCAGGCCGAAGAGGCGCTCTTTCAGGATCGGGTCGCGGCCGTTCCACAGCGCGAGGGCGAAGCAGAGGCGGCCCTCCCGGTCCGTGATCCCGAGGAGGCCGTCCTCGCCCCATCGGTAGGCGCGGCTCCGCGCGTGGTCGTGGGGGAAAAAGTTCCAGCAGCTCCCGTCCGCGGAGTAGTCCTCCCGAACCGTCGCCCACTGCCGCTCCGAGAGGTAGGGCCCCCAGCGCTTCCAGTTCACCTCGCGGCGCGCGTCCTGTGTCAGACGCTCCGCCTCCGCGCCGGCGACCGGCGCAAACCCGCCCGATTCCCTTGAGCTAGTCCGTCGATCAGCGGCCATGGTCCTCCGGTCGTCGAAATCCGTGGGGCGCAATCTATCGGAAGAACCCGGCGAAAGGCCGCGCCTGCCGGCAGGTCAGCGGGAATTCTCTCCGGCCAGCTTCGCTGGCGCTCCGATCCGGACGACGCGCCCCTCCGTGACCATGCCGAGGCCGTTCGACCGCAAGATCACGTCGAGGGCGTTCTCCCAGGTGACGTCGTGCAGGCGCACCGTGACGGAGCCCTTCACGTCGGGATCGATCACGACGTTGACGCCTCCCATCGACGCGAAGCTCCTCAGCACATCGCGGATGTCGGCATCTTTCAGGTCGAGCGAGATGCGTTCGCCCGGCGAGAGCCTCCCCGGGGTTGGCACCGGGCGGGCCGGTCGGGCGCTCCGGCGGCGCGGGGCCGCGTCTCCCGGTGCGGCGAGGTGGAACGCGAGCAGGAGAGCCGCCGACAAGCGGCAGGCGCCGCGCGTCGTCATCGCCGCCCGGGGACTACGTGGTCGAGGTCGGCCTGGGCGGCCGCCGTCACCGTCTCGCGCTCCCGTCCCGCGGCGTCGCGGACGCGTTCTTCCATCGCCCAGAGCCCGAGATGGCTCCGCCATGCAGACGCGGAGGGGCGAGTCAGGACGAACTCGGTCTCGTCGCCTGCCGTCGAGACCAGGCGCAGCACCTCCGTCCGGAAAAGGAGCCTCCCCGAGGCGAGCCTTCGCCCCGTGATGATCTTTCCAATCCGCGAGGCGGCGAGGACCCATGTCTCGCCGAAGAGACCCTCGAAAAAGAGGGTCTCTTCCGAAAGACCGAGGACGCCGGGCAGGCGGCGCCAGCGGCCCGCGACACGCTCGGCGCGCGTTAGGAGAGCCGGAGGTTGTGGTTCGGCAGAAAGGCGGCGGGCGGCCAGCCGGTCGAGTGCCCGGTGGAGCAGCACGCGCGGAAAAAAGGAAATGGCGGCGAGAAGGAGGGCCGCGGCGCCCAGGATCGCGAGGGCGGTCACTTCAGCGTCTCAGTGAAAGAACTTCTTGCGGTTCCGGATGTAGTCCGTGAAGAGGAACTCGGCGAGGTTGTACGGCGACGCGTAGTACGCGCGACCGCGGTTGATCTTCGTCAGCTTGTCGACGAAGTCCACAAGGTAGCTGTCGGTCGCGATCATGAAGGTCGTGATCGTGATCCCATCCCGGCGGCAGGCGTCCGCCTCTTCGAGAGTGCGGTTCACGATCTTCAGATCCAGACCGAACGGATTCTTGTAGAGGCGGCCGTGGTCCCAGATCGCGGAGGGCTTGCCGTCAGTGATGAGAAAGATCTGTTTGTTCGGGTTCTTGCGGTGGACGAGCAGCTTGCGCGCGAGCGCCAGGCCGGCGCGCGTGTTCGTGTGGTACGGGCCCACCATGGTTTTCGAGATTTCGGAGATCGCCACCCGCTTCGCGTCGTCTCCAAAGAGGATGACGTCGATCGAGTCCTTCGGATACTTCGACTGGATCAATTCGACCAGCGCCAGAGCCACTTTCTTGGCCGGCGTGAAGCGGTCCTCGCCGTACAGGATCATCGAATGCGAAATGTCGATGGCCAGAACGGTCGCGCAGGACGTCAGGTGCTCTTCTTCGTGGACCTCGAAATCCTCGGGCTTCAGCGCGATCTCGTCGGCGTCGCGGCGGACCGCATTCCCGATCGAGCGGACGCCATCGATTGCGGTCGGGTTGTCGCCGAACTCGTACCCGCGCGTCTCAGGCAGCAGTTCGCCGCCGCCGCCCGCACGGGGAATGGCGTGGTAACCGGGGCCCGACTTCGAGAGCGAGGTGAAGATCTCTTCCAGGGCCGAGCGCCGGATCCTTCGCTCGCCGGCCGCCGAGAGCGAAAGCTTGCCGCCCCGATCCTCGACGATCTCGCTCTTCTCGAGCTCCTTCCGGAACGCCTCGAGGTCGATCCCCTCGTCGATCATGCCGCGCTCCTGCAGGTACTTCATCCACTGGAGCGCCTCAACGACGTCGCCGCCGGTCTGGAGGACGAGCTGCAGGAATAGCTTGACGAGCTCCTGGTGCGTCAGAAGGCCGCGGAGGAGGTCGACGGGATATTCGGAGTAGCGGTAGCGCATCGGTCAGCCCTTCGCGCTCACGACTTCGGAGGCATGGCGCGGCATGGCCTTGCGCCACTCCCGGGCGGAATCGAGGATCAGCACGCGGTCGCTCATCGTGAAGAAGCTGAAACCCATCTCGCGGAGCGGCGGGATCTGATCGGTGCGCGCCAGCATGATTCCCGCGGCCTTGCCGGCGCTTTTCGCCGCGCTGGCGACGCGGGCGAGCGCCTGCTGGTACCGCGCCTCCATGTATTTCCCGGGGATTCCAAGGGCGAACGTCAGATCGTTCGGGCCGACGTAGAGGACGTCGCATCCGTCGAGCTGCGCGACCACCTCGACCTCATCGAGCGCGCCGGCCGTTTCGATCTGAACGACCACCATCGTGGCCGCGTTCGCAGAGAGCACGAACTCGTCGAGCGGGACGGTGCCGTACCGGTTGGCTCGAACGCCGGCGAGACCTCGCTTGCCCTGCGGAGCGTATCTGGCGGTCTCGAGCCCGCGCCGGGCGGACTCCGCGTTCTCCGCGCGAGGAAAGAGCACCCCGGCGGCGCCGGCGTCGAGCGCGCGACCCGTTTCCGCGGCGGGACAGGAGGGCACGCGGACGATCGAAGGAAGAGCGACGCCGTCGCAGGCCCGTACCATCGATTCGATCGACTCCACGGAGAAGAAACCGTGCTCGGCGTCCAGGACGACGAAGTCGAAGTTGGCGAGCGCGAGGACCTCTGGAACTCCCTGCACCGGCCAGGTAAGAAAGCAGCCCAGAAGGGGTTCACCGGAGAGGACGCGGGAACGGAAGGGGGCTGCCATCTCCGCTAATTGCTCCGCGCGCGGACGAGGTTGAATTTCAGCATTTCGGCGTAGGAAACGCGCGAGTCGAGGTCCTCCCGGGCGATCTTCAGGTGCGACGTGAGCCCTTCCAGGACGAGCTCCATCCCGACGGCGCGCTCTTCAGGCGTCGCCGGCGCGAAGCGCTCCTCGACGGCCTTGCGCAGGCCTGGGACGGCTTCCAGGGCCGCGAGGTGCTCGGCGAAGGGCGTGTCGTCGGAGACGGTCACCTTTCCGCCGTTGGAAAACCACTCGGCGATCGGCTCATAGAGGGGATGCAGCTTCTCCGGGGCGGGCGCCGGCGTGCGGCCGCGGCGGGCGGGCCCCGTGCTCTCGTCGGAGTCCTCCGGCTCTTCGCGCTTGCGCTGCGAGGGGCGGCCGGAGTCGGGCGCCGGGAACTTCGCATCGAAAAGTTTCTTGACGGCGGTCGAGATCAGCTTTTTCGCGACGACTTCCGACCCCTGCTGCTCTCCCTCGTAAACCATCTCGACCTTCCCGGTGATCGCGGGAAGGCAGGCAGGCAGGTCGCACAGGCGCGGGGAGACTTTTTTCTCGCCGTGGCGCAGGCCCCGGCGTTCGAGATTGGAAGCGAGAATCTCGATCGCGGAGATCGGCATCCGGGCCGAGACTCCCGAGGACTGATCCACGAACTCACTCTGCCGCGCGACGAACGCGACCTCTTCGATCAGCTGGCGGAAGAAATCGGGGATTTCGATGCGAGGCTCGCCCTCGCGGTCGGTCCATGCCTCCTGCGCGGTGATCTTCGCAGCCGTCTTCACGTCGTCGGGATAGTGCGTCAGGATCTGAGACGAGATGCGGTCCTTGAGGGGCGTGATGATGTTGCCGCGGTTCGTGTAGTCCTCCGGGTTGGCGGAGAAGACCAGAAGGATGTCGAGCGGGATCCGGATCGGAAATCCGCGGATCTGAAGGTCCCTTTCCTCGAGGATGTTCAGAAGGCCGACCTGAATCCGCGGCTGAAGGTCGGGAAGCTCGTTGATGGCGAAGATCCCCCGGTTGGTGCGCGGGACGATCCCGTAATGAATGACCTCCTCGTCCGAATAGGTCCGCCGCTCGGTCGCCGCCTTGATCGGATCCACGTCGCCGATCAGATCCGCGATCGTGACGTCCGGAGTCGCAAGCTTTTCCCGGTACCTCTCCGCGCGGGGGAGCCACGCGATCGGAGCGGCATCGCCCCGCTCGGCGATCACGCGCCGCCCGTACTTCGTGATTGGAAGAAGAGGATCCTCGTTCAACTCGCTGCCGGCGAGAACGGGGATCTCGGCGTCCAAGAGGCGAACCAGCATGCGCAGAATGCGCGTCTTTGCCTGGCCTCGCAGCCCGAGCAGCAGGAGGTCGTGACGCGAGAGCACCGCGTTGTAGAGCGACGGCAGCACGGTGCGCTCGTAGCCGTAGATTCCCTCGAAGGGACTTTCGCCGAGCGCCAGCGCCGTCCTCAGATTCTCGCGAAGCTCGTCCTTCACGCCACGGGAGCGATAACCGCTCGCGCGGAGCTCTCCCAGAGTGGCAGGTTTTTTCTTTTCCACCGTGGACACCTTGAAACCTTTCCCGCGCGGCTAACTGCCGGCGTTCTTCGACGATCAGCCGGGACGCAGTGCCGGCACCAGCTCTCCCGGCCGGAAGAAGCTCTCGACCGCGCCCGGAGTGCCATTTCGCGCGGCGAACCGGGCCGCGAGCTCCTCCATTTTCACCTTCTGAAACCCTTCGAACGTTTCGCGAATTCTCCCGTTTTGCTCCACCAGCAGCAGGGTGGGCACGGAGCTGAGACCGACTGCCTCCGAAGCCTTCCACGGCGGTGGGTCGAAGAGCGCCGGAACGCCGATCCCGATTCCAAGCCGGTCGTAAAAAGCGTCCGTGGTCGCCGCGTCGTCCTGGGAAACCGCGACGATTCCCGTCCCCGTTCCCCGGGCGAGCGTCGAAAGCCGGTCGAGGTAGGGCCACAACAGCTCGCACGTCGGGCACGTCGTCTTGAAAAAGGCCCAGAGAGTCTCGCCACGCGGAAGGTCCGCCCGACGGCCGTCCGCGTGCTGCAGGGTCAGAGGCGGAAGCGAGCTCCCGGGTGCGAGGACGGCCACCGCTGGATTATAGACTTCGGTCCGCGGCGCATTCGGACGTGTCGAGGTTGCTCGCGGCCGCTCCGCGCCGCCCGATTTCATGACAGACGACCGCTCCCCGACTTTCTTCGCCGACCACTTCTCCGCGCACGCTTGCGATTACGCGCGTTACCGCCCCGACTATCCCGCCTCCCTGTTCGACTATCTCGCCGCGGCCGCCGCCGCGCGGCGGTTGGCATGGGACTGCGCCACCGGAAACGGACAGGCGGCACTGGCGCTTGCCGCGCGCTTCGAGCGCGTCGTCGCGACGGACGCGAGCGAGGAGCAGATCCGGGAGGCGATCCGCGATCCGCGGATCGAGTACCGCGTGGCGCCCGCGGAGTCCGCGGGCCTCCCGGACGGGTGCGCGGACCTGATCGCCGTCGCGCAGGCGCTGCACTGGTTCGACCGCCCTCGATTCTGGAAGGAAGCGACGCGTGTCCTCGCGCCAGATGGCGTGATCGCCGTGTGGGCGTACGACCTTCTGGAGGTGAGCCCGGCGGTCGACCTCGCCGTCCGTCGGCTCGCGCGCGAGATCCTCAGAGCGTGGTGGCCGCGGGAACGGCGCATCGTCGACCGGGGCTACGGCGCGATCGAGTTTCCGTTCCCGGGGGAGCTCTCCGCCCCGAAGTTCGTGATGGAGAAGGAGTGGGCTCTGGCGGACCTCCTCGGCTATCTGCGCACCTGGTCGGCGGTGCGCCGGTACCTTGCCTCGCACGACCACGACCCCGTTGCACTGGTCGAGCCTGAACTCTCGGACGCCTGGGGTCCACCAGAAAGACGGCGGCGCGCCACGTGGACGCTCGACCTGCGCGTCGGCCGCGCGCGGGAGTAGTTTTCCGTTTCCCGGTTTCGATTCCAATTCCCCTTCCGGTCGCGGCGCGCTAGAATCCCGGCGTGCCTTCAGACTCCCCCCGCGATCTTCTCGGGCGTCCACTCTCCAACCTCCGCCTCTCGGTGACGGACCGCTGCAACCTCCGCTGTCAGTACTGCATGCCGGAGCGGGAGTACGTCTGGCTGCCGCGGGAAGATGTGCTCGAGTTCGAGGAGATCGAGCGGCTCGTCGGAGCTTTCACGTCGATCGGCGTCGACCGGGTGCGGCTGACGGGCGGGGAGCCTCTCGTCCGGCGCGAGCTGCCTCGACTGGTGGCGCTGCTCTCGGCAAATGGCGCCATCCGCGATCTCGCCATGACGACGAACGGCGTGCTGCTCGACGAGCAGGCCTCCGCTCTGAAGGCCGCGGGACTTCACCGCGTCACCGTCAGTCTCGACACGATGCGGCCCGAGCGCTTTCTGGCTCTGACACGGTCCGATGTCCATTCCCGGGTCCTCGCCGGCATCGCCGCCGCGTCCGCGGCCGGTTTTCCCTTGAAGCTCGACACGGTCGTGATGCGCGGCGTCAACGACGACGAGCTCGTGCCCCTGCTCGAATTCGGAGCAAGTGTCGGAGCGGAGGTAAGATTCATCGAGTACATGGACGTCGGCGGCGCGACTCTCTGGTCGCGGGAGAAGGTCCTCTCGCGCGCGGAGATGCTGTCGCGGCTGCAGGGCGTTTACGGCCCGATCGAGCCGCTCCTCGAGGAAAGCTCCGCGCCCGCCGAGCGCTTTCGCCTGCCGGGCGGAAGAGTCTTCGGCATCATCGCCTCGACGACCGCGCCCTTCTGCCGCTCCTGCGACCGGAGCCGCCTGACGGCGGACGGCCTCTGGTACCTGTGCCTCTACGCGACGAGCGGGGTGGACCTGCGCGGCCCCCTGCGCGAAGGCGCGTCCGTACCCGAGCTCGCCTCGCTCCTTCGATCGGTCTGGGGGCGTCGGGCGGACCGCGGCGCGGAGGCGAGGCTTTCGATGTCGGCCCGCGCCCCCTTGGTCGCCGCGGGAGACCTTCGCCGCGATCCTCACCTGGAGATGCATACCCGTGGTGGATGAAGCGAGGGACAAGCGCCCCGACGGGCGTCCGGCTCCCCCGGACCCTCTCGGCGGATTGACCGATCCGCGCCTCGTCTCGCTCGAACGTGTTCACATCCGGACACGGGAGGCCATGAGCACGCGCTCCGCGTGGCGTCTGATCGCCGCGACGGGGGAGGGCGACGGAACGATCTCCTTGATCGAGATTTCTCCGACCGTATCTCTCTTCCGGGGAGAGGGCATTTTCCTGGGATGGTCGTCCGACCGGCTCCAGAGCGCCTACCGGATTCTGCTGCCGCCGGACACCGGGCCCGATATGGAGTTCAACCAGCTCGGGTGAGCGGTCGGCTGTCAGTTCTCAGTTTTCCGGGCACGCTCTGACGAGGGACTGCCAGGCGTCCGCCGAGAGAACAGTGACCGCCGCGCCCTGGTAGACGGACTCCATCTGAGACGCGTGCGCGGAGAGTCGCCGGTCGAGGTTCTGGATCAAGCCGAGGATGTCCGAGAGGGGCGCCCTGTCTGAGATCTGCTGGATGAGATACCGCGTCAGCTCCCTCAACTGCACGAAGTCGAGCGTGAGCTCGCGCTGGAGGTCGCGGCGCGGGGTCGACGCCGCGACGAGCGCCGGCAGCAGCGTGGATTCTAGAGCCGCCGTCCATTCCCCCAGCCGCGCGTGGAAGTCGACGATCGCAACGCGAGCCGCCGCCTCGTCCCGGCTTTCGAACGCTCTCTGGAAGTCGTCGAACCGGTTTCTCAGGGCCCGCTGGGCCTGGCCGAAGACAGCGCCGGGCTCGGCCACTACCGGCGGCGCCGAGCCACCCGCGTCGGATGGCTCAAAGGCCGGCAAGGCCGGGCTCGATCCTCGTGAACCCCTGCTCCGCCGCCCAGAGGTCGAGGGAGATCGAGAGCAGGTCATCAACCTCCGGAATCGGGCGCGCGTCGAGCGTCAGGTCGACGGACTTGACGTAGCGCCGGCACGTCTCACAGGCCTCGATCCGGACGTTGACGTGGCGTTCGCTCGAAAAGCAAGGAAGGCGCTCGGGATCCTCCTCGAAGCACGAGGGGCAGAGGACGCGCTGGAACATCCACTCCGTTCCACAGAGCGCGCAGCAGAGCATCCGGCGGGCGCCCTCGAGCTCGCCGCCCTCCCGCCTCGCCGAGCTCCACGGAGCGCCGCCGCAGAAGGGACACCGCCCGCGGCGGTGCATCCGCGCCGGGGCCCGGTTCACGACGCGAAGGGTTTCGAGATACGGCCGCAGCATCGCCCGCGAGAGGTAGTCCTCGGTGGCGGCCCGGCCCTCATCCCAGAAGACGAGCAGGCGGGTCCGCGCCACCGCGCTTTCGTCCTGCAGCCGCTCTTCCGCGTCCGCGGCGAGCTGCTCGGGCCCGTGCTCGGCGGCGAACCGCACGACGTCGGTGGACCTGTCGATGAATCGCGCGACGTCCCGGTCGAGGTGCCCCGAGAAGGGCTCGCGGGCATGCATTCTCTCGATCTCCGCCGCCACACGGGCCTGCGTCCGAAAGAGGGCTGCGGCGAAGCGGAGCGGCTCGCCGGAAACGGACGTTTCGCCCGCGAGCAGCTCCGCGCGGGCCGCCCGACGCTCGAATTCTCTCGCCGTCGCCGACGCTTCAGCCGCGGCGGGGCTTCTCAACGCTGTCGCCCGTGACTTCCCTATACCACCGGCCATGGTGCAGCCGGGCCCAT
>JBBQDF010000086.1:0-9066 GCA_038319475.1 Thermoanaerobaculia bacterium | reverse complement strand
GGACGGTTTGCCAGAAGCGAAGGGTTCGCGGAAGAGCGTCTGAGGGAACACCGGGACTCGGCGGCGACGGCGATCGGCATTCTCGCCATTCTGATCATCGTCGCGATCTTCTGGCTTCTTTCCGACGTCGGGCGCCGGATTGTCCTTCCGCTCAGCACGGGAGCGCGGGCTCTCGAAGACCTCGCATCAGGCCGCACCCCGACGCGCCTGCTCGAACAGTCGGAAGACGAAGCGGGAGAGCTCGGACGCCAGTTCAATCGTGTCGCCGAGCAGTTTGCGGCGCGCGCGCGGGCGCTCGAGGAGCGGGACATCGAAGCCTCCGTCAATGCGATCCTGACGGTGGCAGCGACCGTCAACGACCTCTCCGGGTTCGGCACCACGACCATGGAAAAGATCCTGGAGGTCACCGGGGCGGCGGCCGGCGTTCTCTACCTGCCCGCTCCGGACGGAAGCTTCGAGCCCGTGGTTTCGCTCGGGGGGTCGGGCGGAGAAAGTTCGGTCGGGCGCGAGGAAGCGGCGCGCGCCGCGAAAGAGCGGCGTTCGGTCTACCTCTCGGTGGAGCCTAAAACTCCGACGGTCAACGTGCTCGACGGGAGAATCCTCCCCCGGGAAACCGCCCACATCCCGCTGATCTACTTCGATCACGTCGTGGGGGTCCTCGCCCTGGGTGCGACGGAGACGTTCACCGGTCGCACGCGCAACGCCCTCTCGACCATCGCGCCTTCGCTCGCGGTCGCCCTCGCGAACGCCGCGGCCAACGAGCGGGTCTCCGAGCAGTCGCGGCGGCTTTCCGAACAGAACGAGCTTCTGGAAGAGCAGCGCAGCCGCATCGGGCGCACGGCCACCGAGCTCCAGCGGGCCGGCGAGTTGAAGGACCGGTTCCTCGCGTCCGTCTCGCACGAGCTTCGCACCCCGATGACCGTCATCCTGGGATTCACGGGCACGCTCCTGCGCGAAAACCAGGGCCCGTTGAACTCGGCCCAGCGCGACAGCCTCGAGCGCGTGCAGCGCAACGCGAAGCTCCTTCTGGGCCTCATCAACGACATCCTGGACATTTCCAAGATCGAGGCGGGAAAGGCGGAGATCGACATCACGAAAATCTCGCCGGCGTCCTTCCTCGCGCAGGTCGAGGCCGACTACCGGGACGCGGCGCTTCGAAAGGGACTCGAGCTGACGAGCGAGGCCGCGCCGGGCCTGACGCAGGTCACCTCCGATCCCGCCAAGCTCACGCAGATCCTTTCGAACCTGATCGGAAATGCCTTCAAGTTCACGGAAAAGGGCTCGATCTCCGTCCGTGCGGAAGAACGCGGCGCCGACTCGTGGGCGCTCGTGGTGGCCGATACCGGGATCGGCATCGCGGCGGAGGAGCAGAGCACTATTTTCGAAGAGTTCCGGCAGGGGGAAGCCCAGGAGCATCGCGGCCGCGGCGGCACGGGCCTCGGTCTGGCCATCGTGAAGAAGCTCGCGAGGTTTCTGGGCGGCACGGTTTCCGTCGAGAGCTCGCCCGGGAAGGGATCCCGGTTCACGGTCCAGCTTCCCCGCCAGGCGCCCGCCGTCACTTCCCCGAAGGCGGCGCCGGCGCTCGAGCAGGACCGCCCCGGAACCCGCACCGTGCTGGTGGTCGACGACGACGAAGGGGTGCGCCGGCTGCTCGCTCTGGAGCTCGAGCCGCACGGGTTGCGAGTTCTCGAGGCGGCGGACGGCGCCGAGGGCGTCCGCCTCGCGAAACTGGAAAAACCGGACGTGGTGCTGCTCGACGTGCTCATGCCGAAGATGAGCGGCTGGGACGCGCTGCGGGAATTGAAGGAGGCGCCGGAAACCCGCTCCATCCCGGTGATTCTGCTGTCAGTGGTCGAGAACCGCGCCTTCGGGCTGGCGCTCGGGGCCCTCGACTATCTCGTAAAGCCGCTCGGTCGTTCGGAGCTGCTCGACTCGCTCGCGCGGGCCGGAGTTCTCGCCTCTCGCGGCCATGTGCTGGTGGTGGACGACGACCCGGACGTGCGCGCGGTCCTCGAGCAGGAGCTCGTCGCGGCAGGTTTCCGGCCGAGGGGCGTCGGGAGCGGCGCCGCGGCTCTCGCCGACATCGAGCGGGAGAAACCCACGGCCGTTCTTCTGGACCTTATGATGCCGCCTCCCGACGGGTTCGAGGTTTTGTACCGGATCCGCGAGAACCCGAAATGGAGAAACCTGCCCGTCGTGATCGTCACCGCCAAGGAGCTCACGCCTGAGGACTACGCGCGATTGAACGGCTCCGCGCAGCGGGTGCTCCGAAAGGGGAAGGACCTCCGGGCGCTGGTGCGCGAAGTCCTGGAGACGATCGAGGAGCCGCGCGCGGCGACAGCATGAGAGCGGCGATCTGATGGCGCGCATTCTGGTGGTCGAAGACTCCCCGGACATCCGCGCTCTCGTCCAGATGCTTCTCGAGTCCGCGGGCCATGAGGTCTCGACAGCCAGCGACGGCCAGGAGGGAGTCCGGGCCGCCCGCTCAGTCCATCCGGATCTCATTCTGATGGACCTTTCCCTTCCCGTCCTCTCCGGATGGGAGGCGACTCGCGCCATCAAAGCCGATCCGGTTACGTCGCGCATACCGGTGATCGCCGTCACCGCGCACGCGATGCAGGGGGACCGGGAACGCGCGCTCGCCGCGGGCTGCGACGGGTTCGTGGCCAAGCCGATCGACGAGGAGACGCTCGCTTCTCTCGTCAGCTCATTTCTGGAGGCCTCTGGTTCCGGGCGCGCGGAGCCCGCGGCCGCGAAGCCCGGCGCCGCGACGGACGACGGATCGGGACGCGTCCTCGTCGTCGACGATCAGTCCGAAGTCGCCGAGGTGCTCACGGCCGATCTCGAGGCCGAGGGCCTGCAGGTGGTCTGCGCCTCGACTGCGGCCGAGGCCCTCGAGCTTTTCCGGAAAGACCCGGCGTTTGATCTCGCCGTCGTGGACGTGGTGCTCGGGCAGGACACCGGGTATGAGCTCACCTCGCAACTGATCGCGACCTCGTCGGAGTACCTGCCGGTTCTGCTCGTGACCGCAGGCACGATCGACCGCGAACGCGGCTACGCGGCCGGGGCCGACGACTTCATCGGCAAGCCGATCGAGAGCAAGGAGCTGCGTGCGCGCGCGCGCTCCCTCATCCGGATCGGCCGGGCGATCCGCACGCAGGGACGAACCATCCGGGAACGGGCGGAGGCGTACGACAAGCTGGCGGAGCTCGACCGGTTGAAGTCCGACTTTCTGTCGACGGTCTCGCACGAGCTTCGCACGCCGCTCAACACGATCATTCTTCTGTCGCATCTGATCGAGCGGGAGGGAAAGACACCGGCCGACGAAGACCGCCGGCTTCACGACGTGCGCGTCATCCGCGACAGCGCGGAGACGCTCCTGCGGATGATCAACAACATCCTGGACCTCGCGAAGCTCGAAGCGGGACAACGCGACCTGCACCCGCAGAGGATCGAGATTGCCTCGTTCCTGCGGGAGATCGGCGACATGCTCGAGCCGCAGGCCTCGGTCAAGGGGATCCGGCTCGACCTCGATCTCTCCGCGGACCTGCCCGAGGTCGCGCTCCTCGATCGGGAGAAGCTCTCCCGCGTCCTGATCAACCTCCTTTCGAACGGCGTGAAGTACACGAAGCAGGGCAGCGTCACTCTGCGGGCCGTGCCCTGGCAGGGAAGCTTCGCCTTCGAGGTCGAGGACACCGGCAGCGGAGTTCCGGCGCACCTGGTCGCGTCGGCGTTCGAGCCGTTTCGCCAGATCCGCACCGGGAACGACGAGGCGCCCCGCGGAACCGGGCTCGGCCTTTCGATCTCGAAGCAGCTCGTGGAGCTCATGGGCGGGGACCTGCTCTTCGACAGCCGCGAGGGACAGGGGACACGCGTCTCGTTCACGCTTCCCCAGCTGCCGGACCCCGACGACGTCCAGACTTCCCGGGTCAGATGGAAGAGGGGCTCGGAGCCCGCCGGTGTCGCTCCCTCGGGACAGGCGCGCCGGGTGCTGATCGTCGAAGATGACGGCTCGTCCCGATACGGCTTGAAGAGCCTGCTCGAGTCCGAGGGGTACCAGGTCTTCGAGGCGAGCAACCTCGCCGGTGCCGCCGAGCGAATCGAGCGGGATGCGCCCGAGGTGGTCGTTCTCGACATCACTTTGCCCGACGGCGACGGGGCGGCCTGGCTGTCGGCGCTGCGCGAAAAAGGAGCGGTCCCCTTTCCGGTGATCGCTCTGACCGGCGTGACGGCCGACGAAGACCGACGCCGTATCGAACGCGCCGGCGTCAGCGCCGTCCTCCACAAGCCGGTCAACGTGCACATGCTCTTCGAATCCCTGCGCGAGTGCCTGGAGCCCGCGGCAAGATAGGGCGGGCAGGGTTAGCGTCAAGCGTCAAGCGTTAAGCGGAATTCGGAAATTGGGCGACTCTTCCGCCTTTTTTTTCGTCGCGCCTCACCCCTGACCCCTCACCCTTCACCCCTCACCCCTCACGGCCCGTTACGCCAGCACATCCCTCTTCGTGAACACCACAAACGCGAGCGCCACGGCGGCCAGCGCCCAGACCGCGAGTGTGATCACGGAGAACTGGAGCGTCATTCCGGAGATCGGGGGAGGCGAGCCCGAGTAGTAATCCGGGAGAGGCAGATTCGTCGGAAAGAGGTATTTCTGGAACGCCCACGTGGGGGCCAGCCGCGGCAGGATGGTTCCGAGGATCAACGCCGCGAACATCGTTCCCATGGACGCGGCCGTCGACCGCAGGAGGACCGAGGCGAGGAAACCGATCGCCGCGACGGCCACCGCCGCGAACCACGCCAGCCCGAAAACCGCGATCACGTCTTCCCATAGAGGTACGGCGCGAACGGAGGAAGTGTCGAACGTCCCGGCGGTCTGACGGAAACCGGTCAGAACCGGCGCGCCCCATCCTCGGAACCCGTAGGCCATTCCGCCAAAGAGGTACGCCACGCATCCGCCAACGAGGACCGTCAGGCCGATCGCGAGAAAGAGCGCGACGAGCTTGGACCCCAGGACCCGGCGCCTCGAGATCGGCCGCGTCAGCAGCAGCTTGATCGTGCCCTGCGAGAACTCGGACGACACGACATCGGCCGCGAAGACGATGGCGAGCAGGTGGAGAAGCAGGTAGCTCGACGCGTTGGCGAAACCGCGCGTGAAGAGGGGCCCCGATACCGCTTCGGGATCGATGTTGCGATCCAGGTGGTACTGGAGCCTCTCGATTTCGAACTTCGTCCAGTTCTTCTGGGAGTCCGGCATGCGTCCCTGGCGAACCCAGTTGCGCATGCGCGCGACGCGTTCCTGCGTGTCGACGCGCCAGTCCTTCTTCGAACCGAACTTCTCGCGAGCCTGCACCTGCGCGAAGACGATCGTTCCGATCAGGCCGACCAGGATGAGGAGGACGAGCCGGAACCGCCGCCGCTTCCAGAGCTTCAGCATTTCGTTTTCGACGAGCGGCAGCACTCTCATGCGCGCGCGCGCCCGGAAAGAAAAACGCCGAAGTCTTTTCGATTCCGGGTCCGCGTCATACGGTTTCTCCTCCGGTGACTTCCAGAAAGACTTCTTCGAGCGAAGATGCCGGCCGCTCGATTCCGAAGACTTCGACCCCCGCGGCGCCCAGGGCGCGCACGGCGTCGGGAACCCGGTCCTTCGAAAGATTTACGGCGACGCCCTCATCGCCTTCCGCTTCGGCCGCGCCGCTCTCCGCAAACGGCGCGAGGACGGAAAGGGCCAGAGGGGCGGGACGCACCGTGAACCGGTGAGGACCGCGGGGGCGATCGAGAAGCTCGCGCACGGGCCCCGTGGCGAGCGTCCGGCCGCGATGGATGATCGCGACACGATCGCACATCAGCTCGACCTCGGCTAAGAGATGCGAGGAGACGAAGACCCCGATCCCCCGCTCCTCCGCGAGCGATCGCACGAGCCGCCGGATCTCCCGGATGCCGGCGGGATCCAGTCCGTTGGCCGGCTCATCCAGGATCAGCAGGTCCGGGTTTCCGAGGAGCGCCTGGGCGATCCCGAGGCGCTGCCGCATGCCGAGCGAATATGTGGAGACGCGGTCGTCGAGACGCTCGTCGAGAGACACGAGCCTCGCGATTTCCGGGATGCGGCCCGCAGCTTCCTCGGGAAGCATCCGAGAGAAGTGAAGAAGGTTCTCGCGTCCGGTCAGATACTTGTAGAGGTCAGGCGACTCCACGATGCATCCGACGTGAGACATCGCTTTCTGAAAATCGTGGGCGAGGTCGAGTCCCCGGATGCGGATCGAGCCCGCGTCCGGACGCGCGAGGCCGACGAGCATGCGGATCGTCGTCGTTTTCCCCGCTCCGTTCGGGCCCAGGAATCCGAAGACTTCTCCAGCGAGAACTTCGAAGGAGACGCCGGCCACGGCCACGCGTTTTCCGAAACTCTTGGTCAGATTTTCCGCCGACAGGACGACCTCGCGCACGACGAGGACTTTCTCATACGGCCCCGGCCCGGGACCCGCTGTCCAGCCCGGACTCGGCTCGGAGAGTCGCAGGAAAAACTCGCCGGCTGGACAAGGGGCGTGACTCCGTTAGTCTCTCGAGCGTGATCCGCGCTTCCCGTTTCTGGCTGTGGGGGCTTCCCGGCGTGATCGCCGCGGGCGCGACGATTCTTTTCGCCGCGGGCTTCTGGCTCGCTCTGCGCGGTGCGCTGGGACATCCGATCGGCGCGCCCCCTCCCCCGCCCCAGGCGTCGCGCGCTTCGGTGCGCACCTCGACGAAGAGGATGCTGCTCGTCCTCGGGGACTCGCTCGCGCGCGGGACGGGGGACGAGTCCGGGAAAGGATTCGGCTCGGACGTTCTCGACGCGATGAAGAAGCGCGCGCCCGCTGATATCGCCAATCTCTCGGTGAACGGGGCGGAGTCCGCCGAGCTCCGGGAGCTGGTCGCCAGCGCGAACGTTCGCTCGCTCGCCGGCTCCGCCGACGTGATTCTGATCTCGATCGGCGGCAACGACCTGTCGCACGCGGTGCCTCGCGGGCCCGACGCCGGCGCGCGCGGCATCGAAGACATTTCGACGGCACGCAGGCGATACGCGGAGAACCTGCGCGCGGTCCTGACCGACCTGCGGGCGGCTAATCGCACCGCGCCCGTCTTTCTTCTCGGGCTGTATGACCCTTTCGGAGATTCGGGCCCCGCCGGCCGGCTGGGCGCTTCCGTGATCCTCGGCTGGAACACGCTCATAGAGGAGACGGCCCTTTCGTTTCCGGCGACGCTTCTCGTTCCCACGTTCGATCTGTTCGACCGGAGACCGGATCGCCTCGCGGCGGACCGGTTTCACCCGAACCGAAACGGGTATGCGGCGATCGCAACGCGGATGGCGCAGCTGCTGCCGGAAGCGCCGTAAGCCCCGTAAGCGCGGAAGACTTCTTTTCGAGATTGCAATTACAGGTCCCGGAACCTGGAGAGCGATTCCGGCCTGCCGCCTGACACGAACGGCTTCCGGCAAACGCGGGGCTTCACCAGTCTGCTCAAAAAAAAACCGCCCCACTCGGGGGCGGTGAACAAAGAGGAGATCGGGAAACGCGAGTGTCAGTGTCGTCCCCAGCCGTGTCCCCAGCCGTGTCCCCAGCCGCCGTGCCGGCCGTAGTAACCGCCGTAGCCTCTCGAGCTTCCATATCCGTAATAGCCGTAGGGGCGCGAGTACACGTAGGGCCGATACGAGTAGGCATACGGCTCGTAGTACGGGCCGCTGTAGTAACCGTCCGAGTAACCCGAGGAGTAAACGACGGGGGCGTCGCACACGACCCAGCGGCGTCCGTACGAACGCACCGGGATCCAGCGGGAGCGGTAGTAGAACCCGTGCCCGTACCGCGGATGCCGGACGACCGCGTAATGCGACGGCACGTAACTTCCGACCTCGAAAAAGGGGTCGCCGAAGCTGACGGAGAGGCGCCCATGCGGCGCCGGGAAGGAACCGTCGAACGCGACCTGCGCGTTGGCGGCGGGCGCCATGACGGCGAGGCCCGCGGCCACAGTTGCCGTTGCCAGAACGATGCGGAATCGATTTTTCATTTTGACCTCCTCCGCGGAACGGCCGCGGAGATCTCCATAGAGGCAACACGGGTGCCAGTCTCAGATCCCTTGATAACAAATGACTTCCGCTTCCACGACCCGGCGTCCACTGTCTCCCGCGGAGCACATCTGTTGACGGAAGGAGACGCCCGCGGCTTCCGGCTGTCAACCGCCCACCGAACACCGGACGTCAAAAAAAACCGCCCCTCTCGGGGCGGCTGAATCGGGCGTGGATCACGAAAAAATTCAGTTGCGCCAGCCGTCCGAGGCGCAGTAGTCGCTCCCGCTGCGACCGTAGTCCCCGTGGTCGCGGTAACGAACCTGGTAGCGCTCGCCGTAGCCATGGGAGCGGTAACTCGGGTGCGCGTTGTATCGGGAATAGCCCCGGTACGCGTGGCTCCCATAAGCATAAGCCCCATATGAGCCGGGATACCCGTAGGCCTCCGAAGGCTCGCAGACCTGCCAGTGGCCGCTGTATTGCCGGACCGGAATCCACTGCGATTCGTAATCGAAGCCGTAGCCGCAGTCGTCACGCGAGTAGACCTCGTATCCCTGGGGGACGTAGGTCCCGATCGAGAAAGCGGGAGCGCCAATACCGATCGATATGCGCCCGTGCGGAAGCGGGAACGAACCCGAGAACGCTACCTGAGCCTGCGCGGGCGATGCGCCCGCGAAGGCGACTCCGGCCGCCACGGCGGCGGTCGCCAACGCGATCCGAAATCCTGATTTCATCGAAGACCTCCTCCGCGGATATCCGCGGGACGAGCCGAGGTATCGCAACGAAGCTGCCAGGCACCTTCCGTTGAAAACAAAAGATTTAAGCGCAGCGCCGAGCGATTATCGTCACCCGCAGAGGTCACAGCAGTAGGACGCCCAAAGCAGCAGATCGCCCGCTTTCCCTAGCAGCCCCGCGGAGACGCTCCCCGCTCACCCCCGGAGCCGAAGACCGGGGCCAAGCTGCGCGCCCGGCAAGCTGATGGCTACGCTCGCCCCGAGAGGAGTCTCCCGACCGGAGGGAGGGAGGAGCCTCTTGGGGCG
>JBBQDF010000085.1:0-9117 GCA_038319475.1 Thermoanaerobaculia bacterium | reverse complement strand
GAGCCGCTCGACGAGCTCCCGGTGCCGCGGGTGCACGAACCACGCCGTCACGGCGGCAGAAGTATTCGGGCCGACCTCCTCTGCGCGCTGCAGAGCTTCCCCGGAAGCCGCCGAGATTCCGTCGAGCGTGCGAAAACGTCGCGCGAGGATTTTCGCCGCTTTTTCTCCGACGTGACGGATCCCGAGGGCAAACAAAAGGCGTGACAGATCGTTCCCCCGGCTAACTTCGATCTGCGCCATCAGGTTCGCCGCCGATTTCTCTCCCCACCGGTCGAGGATCGCGAGATCTTCCGCGCGAAGCGCATAGATCGACGCGACGTCGGTCAGGAGGCCCGCCGTCACGAGCTGATCGACGAGCTTTTCCCCCAGGCCCTCGATGTCCATCGCCCGGCGCGAGCAGAAGTGCCGGAGGGCCTCGCGGATCACCGCCGGGCACGACGGATTCACGCAGCGCGTCGCGACCTCCTCGGCGTCGCGCAGGACGGGGTCGCCGCAGACGGGGCACCGGGTCGGCAGGACGTAAGGGTGGGCGTCCGGCGGGCGCTCTTCGAGCAGCACGCGCACGACCTTCGGGATCACATCGCCGCCCTTCTCGACGACCACCGTGTCCCCGACGCGAACATCCTTGCGGGCGAGGTCCTCGTAATTGTGCAGCGTGGCGCGCTTGACCGTGGTGCCCGCGAGCAGCACCGGATCGAGATGGGCGACCGGCGTCAGGGCCCCGGTGCGGCCGACCTGGACGGTGATGTCACGGACCACGGTCCTCTTCTCCTCGGCCGGGTACTTGAATGCCAGTGCCCACCGAGGGGACTTCGCCGTCGTCCCGAGCCGCTCCTGCAGTTCGCGGTCGTCCACCTTGACGACCGCGCCGTCCGTCTCGAAATCGAGCTCGTGCCGGCGCGTCCTCCACTCGTCCAGAAAGGAACGGACCTCTCCGAAGGACTCGCAGCGGCGCGAATGAGGATTGACGCGGAACCCGAGCTCGCGCAGGAGGGCGAGGACGCCGTCCTGCGAATCCGGAAGCCGCGGCGCGGCCGCAATGCCGTACAGCCAGGCTTCGAGACGCCGCCGCGCCGTCACCCGCGAATCGAGCAGGCGCATCGTTCCGGCGGCGGCGTTGCGCGGATTGGCGAACAGCGCCTCCCCTTCCGCCTCGCGCTCCGCATTCACTCTCTCGAAGGCCTTCTTCGTGTAGAACACTTCGCCGCGAACTTCGACCGCCGCGGTTTCGGGGATGCGCAGCGGAATCGAGCGGATGGTGCGGACGTTCTCGGTAACGTCCTCGCCCCGGACTCCGTCGCCCCGGGTCGCCCCGCGCACGAGCCGCCCGTTCTCGTACCGGAGCGCGATCGAGAGGCCGTCGATCTTGAGCTCCGCCATGTAAGCGGGAGGCTCGGCGCCGAGGATTCTCCGGGCGCGCGCGAGCCACGCCTCGGCCTCCTCCCAGTCGTAGGCGTTCTCGAGCGACAGCATCGGCATCGCGTGCTCGACCGTCGGAAATCCCTCGGCCGGGCGGCCTCCGACCCGTCGCGCGGGTGAATCGGGGATCGCGAGCTCCGGATACTTCTCCTCGACCGCGACTAACTCCCTCATGAGGGCGTCGAACTGCGCGTCGGTCACCTCAGGCCGGTTCTCGACGTAATAGAGGCGCTCATGGCGGGTCAGCTCTTCCCGCAGCTCCTCCGCGCGGCGCACGGCGGCGGCGGGCGCGCGCGCGTCCCCCGGCGCGGGCGAGGGCCCGTCGGGCAGAGGCTTTTTCGGCACGCGCGGCATGCTACAGTCTCGTTAATGGGTCCGGCAAAAGCGAGAATCCTCCTTCTCGCTCTCGCGGGCGCTCTCGTCACCCCGGCCCTGCCGCTCCACGCGGCGTCCCTCACCGCTCCGATCGCCTCTTACGAAATCTCGTGCCGACTGGACACAGATAAGAAGGTGGTCGAGGGCACGGAGCTTCTCACCTGGACGAACACCACGAGCCGCCCGGCCTCGACGCTCCAGTTTCACCTTTATCTGAATGCGTTCTCGAACACCCGCTCGACCTTCCGCCGGGAGTCCCTCGGCATGGCGCGCACGGTCGCAATCCCCGATTCCTCGTGGGGCTCGATCGAGGTCCTCCGCATGACCCTTGCGGACGGAACGGACCTCCTGCCGGCGCTCGCGTACCTCTCTCCCGACGATGGAAATTCAGACGACCGCACGGTCGCGGAGGTGACGCTCCCGCGGCCGGTCGCGCCGGGGGAGACGGCGAGGGTCTCGATCGACTTCCGCTCGCGCCTGCCGCGGATCTACCGCCGCACCGGCTGGAAGGGCGATTTTTTCCTGGTGGCCCAGTGGTTTCCGAAGGTCGGCGTTCTTCAGGAAAGCGGATGGAATTGCCACCAGTTCCACGCGAACAGCGAGTTTTTCTCGGACTTCGGCGACTACGACGTTTCGATCGACGTGCCGTCGCGCTTCCGCGGCAAGGTCGGCGCGACGGGAAAGCAGGTCGAGGAGCGGCAGGGCGCGGGCGACCGCGTGCTCTACCGCTTCCGCCAGCAGAGCGTGCACGACTTCGCGTGGACGGCCGATCCGGACTACGTCGTCGTGAAGGATTTCTTCCGCGAGGCCGGGTTGGGCGACGTCGAGATCCTGCTCTACGTTCAGCCGGAGCACGCCTCCCAGGCCGCGAGGCACTTCCGCGCCGTGAAGGCCGCTCTCTCGCAGATGGGGCGCGTGCTCGGACCGTACCCGTACCCGACCCTGACGCTCGTCGACCCTCCCTGGGGTGCGTCGGAGGCGGGCGGGATGGAGTATCCGACCCTCATCACCTGCGGCACGCACGTGATCGCGCCGTCGAAGGCGCACAACCCGGAGGGCGTCACCATTCACGAGTTCGGCCACCAGTTCTTCTACGGGATGCTGGCGTCCAACGAATTCGAGGAGCCCTACCTCGACGAAGGCTTCAACACCTACATGACCGCCCGGGTCCTGCACGCGACGTACGGCTCGAACCACCCGGTCATCAACGTGTTCGGTTACCGGTTCGCCCTCGGCATCGACCAGCACTATCCGGTCGACACGAACCGCCGGTACTTCGGGGTGGCGACATCGGACGTCCACGCACAACCGAGCTGGAAGTTCCGGGATGTCAAAACCTACGGCTCCGACACCTACTCCCACACGGCGCTCGCTCTCTCGACTCTCGAAAATCTCCTCGGGGTAAACGTGATGGATCGGGCGCTTCGCCTCTACGCCGACCGCTGGCGCTTCCGTCACCCGACGCTGCCCGATTTCATCGCGGCGGTCCGGGAGGTCTCGGGCCGCGACTGGACCTGGTTTTTCGACCGGACGTTTCACGCGTCCGGAAACGTCGATTATGCGGTGGAGAAGGCGAGCTCCGTGCCCGCGAAGCCCCCGAAGGGTCTCTTCGAACGCGACGGCAAGATCTCCGAGGGACCGCCGCCGGAGCTCGCGCGCGCGCGCGGCTACGACAGCATCGCCCTGGTCACCCGGCGCGGCGAGACCGCGCTGCCAGTCGAGGTGCTGCTCCGCTTCGAAGGGGGAAAGACCTACCGTTCCTCGTGGGACGGCGAAGCGCGATGGAAACGCTTCCGGGTGAGCAGTGGTCCGCGGCTGCTGGAGGCGATCGTCGATCCCGACGAGAAGATCGCGCTCGACGAAGACCGCACCAACAACGGCAAGCGCGTCGTCTCCGATCCGCGCGCCGCGGCGCGCTGGACCGCCCGAAGCGTTTTCTGGATGCAGAACTTCTTGGACAGCCTGACGGTGGCCTGGTGAGCGCGGCACGGACCTCCGGGGCGCTCGCATGCTTCGGGCGCGGCGTGCGGCTGTCGCTTTCCAAGCCCTATCTCGCCGTCTCTCTCTGGCTGATCCAGCTTCTCCTGGCGTCCGTGCTGATCCTGCCGGTTTCCAACACGCTGCACGATCTTCTCGACGACTCGCCCGCCGCCAGTCGCATGGTCGCGAACCCGGACCTCGGCTGGTGGGAGACGCTCCTGCGAACCCACCCCGACCTCCTCGGCAACTTTCCCGAGATTCTCACGGGGCTCCTGACTCCCGAAGGCGTAACGGCCTCGAAGCTTTCCGGGCTCCGCGGGCTCGGCGCGACCGCCGTCGCGCTCGGGATGCTGGCGATCGTGCTGCACGCGTTCGCTCTCGGCGGCATCCTGGGAACTCTCCGCGAGCCGCACGGCTCTCTCGTGACGTTCGGCCGGGAAGGGATGCGGCGCTTTCCGGCGTTCCTCGCATTCACCCTGGCGGCGCTGGCCGCGGCGCTCTTCGCCTATCGCTGGATCTGGATCGAGAGCAGCCTCGCCCTCCGCGACCGCATGCAGGACCTGCAGAGCGAGCGCCAGGCGATCGCGATCAACTTCGCCCGGCTGATCGTGCTCGCCGTCATTCTGTCGGCCATCAAGCTCGTGGCCGACTCGGTCAGAGCGATCTGGGTGGCGCGCCCGGATCTCCCGCCCGTCTCCCGCTTTTTCGCGGGGATTGCCGGCGCGCTGTCGCGGCCCCTCCGGCTCTTCGGGGTGTTGCTCTGGGCGATCGTGACGGTCCTGGCGCTCTACGCCATCTGGATCTTCGCGGACCCCTCCGCCGGGGGCGAGGCCAGGTTCGCGCTCGTGCCTCTCATTCTGACGCAGCAGGTCTTCGTCTTCTTGCGCCTGCTGCTCAAGGTCGGCTACTACGCGGGGATTTCGGAGGCGCTGACGCGGACGCCTTCGCCGGAGTACTCGTACGTGGCGGCGCCTCCGCCCGCCGCGTCGCCTTCAGCGCCCGCGACCCGCGACGACGAACCCCCGCTCGAGGACCCGGCCGGCGCCGTCTAGCCGCACGCGATAGACGAAGGGCTGGCGGGTGTACTCGCCATTCTTCCCCCGGGCCCAGGGGCCCGTAAAAAAGGGCAGGAACCGCAGGTCTTCGAACGTCACGACGGCGCCGCCGTCGGATGACGGAGACACCGTCTCCAGTGGAAACCGCGCAAAGGCGAGATAAGTCGCAACTTCCGGCAGCGCGCGCGCGCGGCGAAGCTCTAGGGAGTCCGGCGGCCGGTCGAAGCTGCGGACGCGCGCCCGTTCGGGAGGCGGATAAAACTCCGGCAGGCGGCGAAGCGCCTCAGACAGCCGCTCCGGGACGCGAGGCGTCGGTGCGGCGCGCGCGAACGGGCCGATGTCGAAGAAGCAGGCGTGCACCGACCCGCCGTGATCCGAGAGTGCCAGCCAGCGAAACGGCGAAAGCAGCTGGGGCATGACGGCGACCGATGCGCCCGGCGGCGGGCGGTCGATGCGACGCCATGTCTCGAGCGCTTTCGCGTGCAGCGCCGCGCAGAAAGTGATGTACGCGGCGAGTGCGGCGCCTCCCCACGCGGCGATCTTCCGCCCGCTCGCCGGCCTCACCAGCGACAGGAGAACCGTGATCAGGCTGATCGCGGAGAAGAAGAGGTCGATGATGAAGACGAAGTCGAGGGAATATCGCGTCCTGCTGATGGGCGTGAAGAACATCGTCCCGAACGACGTGATCCAGTCGAACAGGATGTGCGAGCCGATTCCGATCGCGCCGAAGGCCCAGAGGTCCCGAAAGCGCGCCCCGCGAAAAAACAGCCGCGCGATCACCGCGACGCCCGCGGCGAAGAGCGGCAGATAGATAAAGGAATGGCTCCAGCCGCGATGGTTGCGCAGGTAGCCGAGCTGCCCCCCCAGAAAAAACGTGTCTGCGTCCGGGAGCATCGCGGCGAGAAATCCGATCCAGAGCGCGGCACGGGCGCCGGGCCGGGAGGTCATCGCGCGGGTGAGCATCGCTCCGGCGAGACCGTGGCTCGGCGTGTCCATGCGCGGCGGATGATAATCTCGCGTCCGTTTTGGAGACGACGTCGACGCTGCGGGACCGGGTGGCCCTCGTCACGGGTGCTTCTTCGGGCCAGGGCCGGGCCTTCGCCGCGGGTCTCGCGCGGGCCGGAGCGCGTGTCTTCGCGGTCGCGCGGCGGGAAGACCCGCTCCGTTCCCTGGTAGAGGAGATCTGCGGCTCCGGCGGAGAGGCCGCCTACCACGTCGCGGACGTCCGCTCGACGCCCGCGGTCTTCGATCTCGTGGACGTGGTTCTCGCCCGCTACCGCCGGATCGACATTCTGGTCAACGCGGCCGGTGTCGGCTATCGTGCGCCGCTGTCGGAGCTCAAACGCTCGCAGATCGAGGAGATGCTGGCGACGGACCTCGCCGCGGCGATCTACCTGACCTCAGCGGCGCTTCCGTCGCTGATCAAGAGCGCCCCGTCGGACATCGTGAATGTCGCCTCGATCGCGGGGCTCGAGGGATTCGCCGAGGGCTCCGTCTATTGCGCCGCAAAACACGGCCTCGTCGGGTTCACGCGCGCGCTCGCGGAGGAGTTGAAGCCGCAGGGCGTGCGCGTCACGGCTCTCTGCACGGGCTCGGTCGACACCGAGTTCTTCGACCGCTTCCGCCCGACGACCGAGAAGAGCCAGCGCCTGCGGCCCGAAGACGTCCTTGCGTCGCTGCTGGCGATCCTCACATCTGCGCCGCACGTCCTGCATGGAGAGGTCGTGTTGCGTCCCAGGGTGATCCGGACGTAACTTTCGCGCGCGGCACAAAGCCATCCATTGTGGGGCGCGATCGCCCGTGAAGAGGATCCTGGCTCTCGTCAGCCGCCTCGCCGATGTCGAGTTCGACTTCGGCCGTGCCTCGTCTTTCGCAAGCAGGGCCTTCATCCCCTGGGCCAAATGGCCGACCTCGCGGCCGCGATGACATCTACATCGCGACAGTGCGACGGGTGCGATTCGACGCGGTGGGACGCGTCGTGAACGGCCCGGCGCCGGCGTCGCCGGACCGGCAGGGTGGCCGCCCGCGCCTCTATAATCGATGCATGAGCTCGGTTCTCCTCGTGGACGACTCGGGTCTTTTCGACGCGATCGCCGACGACATCTCGCGGCGGACGCACTGCCGGCCTCTGCGCGCTTCCAACGGCACCGAGGCGCTCGCCATGGCGCGCCGCGAAAAGCCGGATCTCATTTTCTTGGATGCCGAGATGTCGGGGATGACCGGGATCGACGTGTGCCGGGTGTTGAAGGCGGACTTCCAGCTCGGCCACCGTCCCGTCGTGGTGGCGGCCGCGACGCCGATCTCCGCGGATGCCGCGCGGAGGGCGGGCGCGGACGAGTGCCTCGACAAGCCTTTCGACACGTCGGTCGTGTTCGACACCATGCGGCGCTACCTCCAGCTCTCGCCCCGCGATGCGGCCCGGGCGGCCGTCGAATGGTCGGTCACGTTCTGGCGCGACGGCGCGCAGCACGAGGGCACTCTCCGCGATCTCTCGCGCGGCGGCTTCTTCATCCGGACACCCGTACGCCAGCCGGTCGGCGCGCGCCTGGAGGTCTCCTTCGAGCTTCCCGGGCAGAAGGGGCGCACGGTCGTGGCCGAGGCGATCGTGGTCCGGGTGGGGCAGGAGTCCGACCGCGGCCTCGGCTGCCGCTTTTTCCGCCTGACGGCCGGGTCGCGTGCCCACCTCGAGGAGTGTCTGCGTCTTCTGGAAACCCCCATTCCCGCAGGGAAGAGGTAGTCGGTCGGCGGTCATCGGCTTTTCTTCCGTTTCCGCCCTCGTCTCCGTCTTCCGCCTTACCCCTCAACCCCGTTCAGACGATCCTCTCCCCCGGCCCCGTGCCTCGACCGAGGTCGATCAGCTCGATGTTCGCCTCCCGCGCGACCTGAAGAGACCTCTCGTCGCGGTAGAACTCGCCGTAGTAGACGCGCGAGATTCCGGAGTTCGCGATGAGCTTGAAGCAGGGCCAGCACGGGCTCGCGGTCGTGTAGAGCTCCGCGTCACCGATCGCGACGCCATTGCGCGCCGCCTGCAGGAGCGCGTTGGCCTCCGCGTGGACCGTCGACACGCAATGCCCCTCCTCGACGACACAGCCGACGTCCTCGCAGTGCGGGAGCCCGCGGATCGAGCCGTTGTAGCCGGTCGAAAGGATCGTCCGGTCGCGAACGATGACGGCGCCGACGTGTTTTCGCTCGCAGGTGGCGCGCGTCGCGACCTGCTTCGCGATGTTCATGAAGTATGTATGCCAGCCGACGCGTTGGTTCATGAGCCGATTATGGAACGGAGCCGCGAAAGGGGAAACGGCAAACGCGGAAAGACAGGCTCGAGCTTTCAGCTTTCGGCAGAGATGGTGGCGACCCACGGCGAACGCGAACCGGCAATGAAAGGTCTCAACCCCATGGAAAAGCGCCGGGGCGACACTGGCGTACCCCCTTCGTTTCCCGCTTCCCGCTTCCCGTTTCACGCTTTACAGTTCCCGCGTAGAATTGGCGGTCTTATGGAAAAATCCCGGCGCGTCGTCGTCACCGGCCTGGGAGCGGTGACGTCGATCGGCACGAACGTGGCGGACTTCTGGAAGGCGCTCCTCGAGGGCACCTGCGGCATCCGTCCCTTCTCGCTCTTCGATCCCTCGGGGTACCGCACACAGACCGCCGCGCAGGTGCTGGAGATTCCGGACGGGTTCCTCTCCGTTTCCGAACGAAAACGCACGTCGCGCGCCGACCGCATGGGCCTGGCCGCCGCGCGCGAAGCCATCGCTCAGTCGGGGCTCGACCTCTCCCGCGAGAATCCCACGCGGATCGGCGTGATCTTAGGCGGCGGCACCTCGGGGCTGCTCGACTCGGAGGCCTACTACGAGAAGCATCTCCAGGGCAGAAAAGGGCGACCCTCGCACGTCTTGAATCACCTGCCGGACGCGATCACGGACCGGGTCGCGCAACGGTTTCGGGTCGAGGGGATCAAGTCGACGATCACGACCGCCTGCTCTTCCTCCGCCAACGCGATGGGCTTCGCGCACGACGCGATCGCCGCCGGTCTCGCCGACGTCGTCTTGACCGGCGGCTCGGACGTGCTCGCGCGCCTGACGTACGGCGGTTTCAACTCGCTGCGGTCTGTCGATCCCGAGCCGTGCCGGCCCTTCGACCGGGAGCGGCGCGGCCTCTCGATCGGCGAAGCCGCGGGGATCCTGGTATTCGAAGAGTGGGAGCGCGCGAAGCGCCGCGGCGCGCCGATCCTGGCCGAATTTCTGGGCTACGGCGTCACGTCCGACGCGTACCACATGACCGCCCCCGA